>DAOTCE010000005.1:111522-314913 GCA_035452965.1 Candidatus Paceibacterota bacterium
TGAGCGTGGTGGCCGATAGCGCCAACCGCAGCTACGGTGCGGCCAACCCGGTATTCAGCGGGACGATCAGCGGCATCCAGAACGGGGACAACATCACGGCGACCTATGCCACGACCGCGACGGCGGTCAGCCCGGTCGGGACATATCTGATCACGCCGACGCTGGTGGATCCGGGCAACAAGCTAGCTAACTACACGGTCGCCAGCACCAACGGGACGCTGAGCGTGACGGCGGCAGCTTTGAGCGTGGTGGCCAATAGCACTAATCGCATCTACGGTGCGGCCAACCCGGTGTTCAGCGGGGCGATCAGCGGCATCCAGAACGGGGACAACATCACGGCGACCTACGGCACGGTGGCGACGGCGGTCAGCCCGGTGGGGACATATCCAATCACACCGACGCTGGTGGATCCGGGCAACAAGCTAACTAACTACACCGTTTCGAGCACCAACGGGACGCTGAGCGTGACGGCGGCAGCTTTGAGCGTGGTGGCCAATAGCACTAATCGCATCTACGGTGCGGCCAACCCGGTGTTCAGCGGGGCGATCAGCGGCATCCAGAACGGGGACAACATCACGGCGACCTACGGCACGGTGGCGACGGCGGTCAGCCCGGTGGGGACATATCCAATCACACCGACGCTGGTGGATCCGGGCAACAAGCTAACTAACTACACCGTTTCGAGCACCAACGGGACGCTGAGCGTGACGGCGGCAGCTTTGAGCGTGGTGGCCAATAGCACTAATCGCATCTACGGTGCGGCCAACCCGGTGTTCAGCGGGGCGATCAGCGGCATCCAGAACGGGGACAACATCACGGCGACCTACGGCACGGTGGCGACGGCGGTCAGCCCGGTGGGGACATATCCGATCACGCCGACGCTGGTGGATCCGGGCAACAAGCTGGCCAATTACAATCTGAGCAGCACTAACGGTACACTGCAGGTGACACCGGCAGAGCTGATGGTGATTGCCAACAACGTTTCCCGTCCTTACGGCACGGCTAATCCGGTTCTCACGGGTACAATCCTCGGCCTCCAGAACAACGACAACATTGTTGCCACTTACGCTACCACCGCCACCCAGATCAGCCCGGCCGGCAGCTATCCTATCACTCCAACCCTAGTTGATCCCAGCGGCAAGCTTGACAATTACGCAGTTACCTTGAACGCCGGTATCTTGACTGTTACCGCAACTACTACGCCAGTCATCCTATCCATCGCTCCAGCGGGCAGTGGGAGCGTGGTGATTACCTGGGTCTCGATTAGCAACAGCGTCTATCGGTTGCAATATAGGTCCAACTTGGCCGACACTAACTGGGTAGATTTGGCGCCGGACGTTGTCGCCACCGGCAGCACCGCTTCGTACACTGACCACCCGGGCAACACACCGCAGCGCTACTACCGCGTAAGATATCTATCGAGCGTGCCACCAGTTGCTCCGCTCATCACTTCCATCGTCAAGGCGGGAACTTCAAATAGGGTGATTACCTGGAACGCCGTCAGCAACCAGGTTTATCGGGTGCAGTATAGCGCTGGGCTGGCCGGCACGACATGGCTCAATCTGGCCTCAAATGTGACCGCCACTGGCAGCACCGCTTCGTACACGGACAGTCCGGGTGCTGGCCCGCAGCGGTTCTACCGCGTTGTGCTGCTGACAACGGTGACGCCTCTGAAGCCGCTAGTAGTGGTGGCTGACGATGCTTTGCGGGTTTACGGAGCGACCAACCCGGTATTCGGTGGCTCGATCAGCGGATTGCAGGCTGGGAACAACATCACGGCAACCTACAGCACGACCGCTACAGTCTTCAGCCCGGCGGGCACGTATGCCATCACGCCGACGTTGGTGGATCCGAATGGTAAGTTGGATAACTACCTGGTGAACCTAAGCAACGGCACCCTGACGGTAACGCCCGCTCCGCTGGCCGCCACCGCCAACAACTATTCGCGAATCTACGGGGTCACGAATCCAGTCCTCTCCGGCACCCTCACCGGCCTTAGGAACGACGACGAAGTTACTGCTAGCTACACCACGACCGCCACTGTAACCAGCCCGCCGGGAACATATCCGATTATCCCAGCCCTGGCTGATCCGAGTGGTAGATTGAGCAACTATACGGTCAGCATCACCAACGGCGTTCTGACGGTGACACCTGCTCCGTTGATGGTTACGGCCAACAATAGCTCCCGGCCCTACGGCGCAGCCAACCCGGCGTTCACCGGAACCGTCGTCGGCTTGCTCAACGGCGATAACATCACCGCCGCCTTTACCAGTCCCGCCACACCCAGCAGCCCGGAAGGAACTTACCCGATCGTACCCTCGCTCGCGGACCCGGATCATAAACTCTCCAACTACAACGTAACCTCAAACAACGGCTTATTGACTGTCACGGCTCCAACTGCCCCGAGTATTCTGTCCATCGTTCGCTCTGCCGACAATACAAACATCACCATCACCTCGACTTCAGTCAGTAACCTCTTATATCGTCTGCAGTACAAGACTGGCTTGACGAGCACGAACTGGCTTAACCTCGCCTCCGATGTGACGGCCACTGGCAGTACCGTCTCGTTCACCGATCAGTTGGGCACCTCGCCGCAGCGCTTCTACCGTGCCGTGTTGATGCCAACCGTGACGCCCCTGACGCCACTAGTGGTGTCGGCCAACAACGCTTCCCGTCCTTACGGGGCGGCGAATCCTGTGTTTAGCGGTACGATCACCGGGCTGCAAGCTGGGGATAATATCACAGCCACTTTTTCCACTACTGCCACGATTAGCAGTCCTGTCGGAGCTTATCCAATCTTGCCAACATTGGCGGATCCTGACAACAAGCTCTCCAAGTATGCCGTCACCTTGAACAACGGGACACTGACTGTTACAGCCCCGCCTGTGCCGAGAATCTTGTCGGTCGTGCGCACTGCAGGCACGGGCACAACCATCACTTGGACCTCAACCAGCAACATCGTGTATCGAGCGCAATACAAGACCACGCTGGCCAGCACGAACTGGCTCAACCTCGCTCCGTTCGTGATCGCTACCGGCGGCACCGCGTCGTTTACCGACCATCCGGGTGCGGCAGCGCAGCGCTTCTACCGCATCGAACTGTGGTCGCCATGATGTCGCGGACGCTGATGCTGACAGAGTTGGGGATTCTGACTTCAGGAAAGTCTGGGGTGCGCGGTTGAGGTCTGCCTGGGCAGGCCTGGGTGACGGTGGTGAGAACGTGTCTGTCGCAGGGGGGATTTGCGGGCGAATAGCACCGACGCGAAAGGGCTCATGCAGTATTTACATTCGGGAGCGATGAAAATTGAGGGGGACCTTCTCGCGAACCTTGGTCCCGTAAGAATAGCAGCGTTCTATATTTGATGAAAACAGCAGTGGTTGGATTAGGCTATGTCGGATTGCCTTTGTCTCTCCAGTTCGCCCGGTCGGGCGTGGTGGTTTTGGGATTGGATGTGGATGCGAACAAGGTGGATGCACTTAGTCAGGGCAGGAGCTACATAAAGCATATCCCTCCCGAGAACGTGGCCGCGGTGGTCAAGTCGGGGACCTTCTCGGCCAGCACCGACTTCAGCCGCATTCGGGAGGTGGACGCGGTTATAATCTGTGTTCCCACGCCGCTCAACAAGAACCGCGAGCCGGACATCTCATTCATCACCGACACCGGCAGAAGCATTGCGCGATATCTGAAAAGGGGGGCGCTCGTGGTGCTGGAATCCACCACCTACCCCGGCACGACGGACGAGGACCTCCGCAAGGTGCTGGAGGTCGGTTCCGGCCTCGAGGCGGGGCGGGATTTTCATCTGGCGTTTTCGCCCGAACGCGAAGATCCCGGCAATCCCGACAGCAAAGTGGCGTTCATTCCGAAGGTTGTGGGGGGCTACACGCCGGCTTGCTTGGAGAAGGCAGTAGCGCTCTACTCCAAGGCCATCAAGACAGTCGTGCCGGTGTCGTCCTGCCGCGCCGCCGAGGCAACGAAGCTGCTCGAAAACACCTTTCGCGGTGTAAACATCGCTCTCGTGAACGAACTCAAGATCGTTTATAGCGCGATGGGCATAGATGTGTGGGAGGTGATCAACGCGGCCAAGACCAAGCCTTTCGGCTTCATGCCGTTCTATCCAGGGCCAGGTTTGGGTGGTCACTGCATCCCGATTGACCCATTCTACCTGACGTGGAAGGCGCGCGAGTTTGGCCAGAACACCCGTTTCATCGAACTGGCCGGCGAGATCAACACCTCCATGCCTCTATATGTGGTGCACCGGGTCGCCGATGCGCTGAACCATCAACAGAAGTCCATTAACGGCAGTTCCATCCTCGTCCTCGGGCTTGCTTACAAACCAAACGTGGACGATGAGCGGGAGTCACCCAGCTATGTCTTGATGGATATGCTCAAGGAGCGGGGGGCCAAGGTTGCCTATTACGACCCCTACGTCCCCCAGATTAAACCTACGCGCGAACATGCCCATTGGGTCGGGACGAAGTCGGTGGCCTGGAACAAGGAAACCATTACGACCTTCGACGTGGTCTTGATCGCCACCAACCACGCCTGCGTCAATTACCAGGAATTGGCGAATTGGACCTCATGCGTCGTGGACACGCGGAATGCGATGGCAGCCGTGCTCACACTACCCAACCACGTTTGGAAAGCCTGATAGCACTTGGTCTGACTTAACCTCCTCCTCATAGAGGACTGCATAGCCGCCCACCGGGCGGCTTTTGTTGTTCTACGCTGGACATGGGGTGCCGTCCGGGCACGCCGGGTGGGGTGTGAGAGGAGGGGCGCGCAATCCTCTCTTATATCTCGATGTCAGCAAGGCCTTGGGGTGGCCTGCGAAATAGTTTGCGCGCGGACTTGACAAGTCGTAAGGGCTCTGAATAATCGGGCAATAACTGGGACCATGAGAACACAATTGTTGATCCTCGGTGCGGTGGTGCTGTGCACCTTGTCTACCCATGCCGGCTTCATCTACAGTGACAGGGACGGCACCATTCCCGATGGCAACCCGGCAGGTTGGTCCGCCACGGTAGATGTCAGCGGGCTCGGCACCTCGATTACACCCGGCAGCATTAGTGTGAACCTGAATATCTCAGGCGGCTACAACGGCGACCTATATGCTTACCTTAGCTACGGGGGCGTGCTACTGCCCTTATTGAACCGGGTTGGGGTCCACACCGGCGATGCTTTCGGGTACGGTGACACCGGATTTAACGTGACGTTGAGTGATTCCGGCGCAAACAATGTGCATTTTTATGGGAACTACAGCCCGAGTTTCAACGGGAGCGGGCAGTTGACAGGAACTTGGGATCCTGACGGGCGCACGATTAGTCCATTATCGACGCCGGACAAATTTGATGCCGCAGGGACGGTGACCTTCGCCAATTTCGAGTCCCTGAATCCCAACGGTACATGGACGATTTTCTTCGCGGACTTGTCGTCGGGCGAGGAGAGCACGTTAGTGAGTTGGGATCTGAACATCAACGGGGTGCCGGAGCCGGTGAACGTGGCGCTGGGTATTTTCGCGGGAGTCTTCCTGACGGTGGGGCTCGCCAGAAACCGGCAGGTAAGGACTCGTATTCATCAGTGGCGGACTGCAGTCGTGCAATGGATTGATGCCGTCTGACTTGGCACTAACCGCTGATTTCTGACCGCTGTAGCCCGCCTGTTTCTGCCTCAGCCACTAAAGGCTTGTTAAGCGCTGCTTGCTCCACTTCAATCCCGGGGGATGGATCGCGCTGCGAAGTCTGACACTCCTGTTCAGTGCACGCGGAACGCTGCTGAGAGCAGTAGTCTTCTCCCCCGCGCCAGAAGCCGCCATCCCTTGCGCGCCCGCGATGTTCAGCTATACCGTGTCTGCGAGGACCTGACAGAATTGCTGATCTATGCCACGGTAGTTTTCAGTCCTTGGGCGTTCGGCACGACCGAATCGTGGTCCATTTGGCTCATGAACGCAGCGGGCTATCTATTGGGTTTTTTGCTCACCGCCAAATTGGCTATTCGCCGACTCAAGGGTTATCAACCGCCTCGTTGGAACGATGAACGTTCATTAGAGGTTGGCGGGCGGTGCGGAGTGGCGGTGTCGCGCCTCACCGCATTCCTTTTCGGCCTGACGGTTGTCATCCTGGGCTACTGCCTCATCAGCGCAGCCAACGCCCGCTCCACCTTTCACGCCGAGGCACTGAGCTTTGCCTACCATGATGACTATCTTAAGTGGCTGCCCCACAGCCTGGACAGCGGTCGAAGCTGGCCGGCCTTCTGGGGTTACCTTGGGCTGGCTTGTTCCTTTTGGGCTGTCTGGGACTGGCTGCTCGGCAAGTCTGCAGTCGAAGAACGGGCCGAACGCCGCCGAGGGGAGACCGGCGGCGACGGCTCGGCTCCGCTGCTTCCAGCTCGTTTACGGCGCTTGCTGTGGGTATTGGCTGTCAACGGCGGACTGCTTGCCGTGGAGGGGATCGCACAGCGTCTGGAAGGCTCTGGGAGACTGCTCTTCTTGGTGAAACCGCGCGTCAACCCGGGCGCGGACACTCAGTTCGGTCCCTATGCCTATCGAGCGAATGCTTCGCAATACTTCAATCTCCTCTGGCCGGTCTGCCTTGGCTTTTGGTGGACACTCAACCAATCGTATGCCCCTAAACGCAAAACGCACCATGCAATCCTCCTTTGCTGCTGCGTCATGGCGGCTTGCCCGATCATATCCACCAGCCGCGGGGGCGCGTTGATCACGATCGGCATCGCGGTGCTAGCCGCCTTTTCCCTCACCGCCATTCAGTTCTTGCTGGCCGCCCGCCTGCGGCTGGACCGAAAGACTCGAACGATCACGCTGGTGTGCCTTTCGCTGTTTTTCACCGGCGCGCTGGCGCTGGGGTTCGCGCTGGGATGGAAGGCGCTGAAACCTCGCATGGCTCAGCTGGGTGAAGGCTTCCAGCATCGCGAACGAATGTATGATTTGGCCCGTCCGATGGCGCAGGATTACCCGCTGTTTGGCACCGGCCCTGGCACGTTTGAAACCGTATTCCAACTGTACCGGTTCACAACAGAGACCTACTGGCCAGCCCAATTGCACAACGACTGGTTGGAAACCCGGATCACGTTCGGCTGGTTTGGCATAGGTCTAATTGCCCTGGCCCTAACGGTAGTGTTGTTGCGCTGGTTCGCGCGCGGCGGCATTCACGGCGGCAGGCGCTTCGCAGTTCTGATCTGGCTGGCCTTGGCCGGATGCCTGGTGCACGCCCGTTACGACTTCCCCTTTCAGATTCACTCGATCGTGTTCCTCTTTGTAGTTCTTTGTTCCATCCTGTTCAATCTTACCCGCCGGGCATAGCAGGTTGTTTTCCACACATAGCGAAAAGCCTCGCGGGAGGCTTGATGGTCTTTTCACAGGGGTGGTTCAGTCTGCTATTTGTAGCGCCAGCGCGTGGAATGGCCAAAACGTCCTTGCGGAGCAACTGTGAACATATTATCAGGGAATAGTATTTGTATTCGCGAACATCCACCTAACTCATGAACTCATTTCCGAACCCCAAGTCCAGCATCTCGCGGCGCCGGTTTCTCCAAACCGGTTCCTCAGCTCTCGCGGGCGCTACCCTTCTCGGTTCGCTTCCAGCCGCGACAAGCGTTCACCCTGCTGGCAACGATTTAATCAAAATTGCCCTCGTGGGCTGCGGTGGCCGCGGCAGTGGCGCAGCCAACCAAGCCCTCAAGGCCGCCGGCAACGCAAAGCTGGTGGCCCTGGCCGATCTGTTGCCGGAGAAACTTGGGCAGAGTCTGGCCAGCCTGCAAGGCCAGCATCCGGATAAAGTGAATGTCCCTCCTGACCAACAGTTCACTGACTTCGATGGCTACAAGAAGGCCATTGCACTGGCCGACGTTGTCATTCTGGCAACTTCGCCCGGATTCCGTCCCATCCACTTTGAGGAGGCGGTGCGGCAGAGCAAGCACGTCTTTATGGAGAAGCCCGTGGCCACGGATGCCCCGGGCATTCGGCAACTGCTGGCCGCGGCCGAGGAGGCGAAGAAGAAGAATCTCAAGGTTGGCGTTGGGTTCCAGCGCCATCACCAGCGCGGCTACCTGGAGACGGTCAAGCGCCTGCACGATGGGGCGTTGGGTGACATCATGTCGCTGCGGTGTTATTGGGACGGGGACTCGCGGGACGGCGTTGAACGGCTGCCGGGCGAGACGGAAATGCATTACCAGATTCGCAACTGGTATTACTTCACCTGGCTTTCAGGCGACCACATTGTCGAGCAGCATTGCCACAACATTGACGTGTGTAATTGGATCAAAGGCGCCCACCCGGTTCGCGCCCAGGGCATGGGCGGACGCCAGGTGCGGAATGCCAGGAGGCATGGCCAGATCTTTGACCACCACTTTGTCGAATTTGAATACGCCGATGGCGTGCGCATGCTCAGCCAATGCCGCCAGATTCCCGGCTGCTGGACCAGCGTCTCCGAGCATGTCCTGGGCACCAAAGGCAGCGCAGACCTGATTGCCGGCCGGAACCTGTTTGCCATCAAGGGGGCGGAATCGTGGCGATACAACGCCAAGGATGCCCGCAAGGACGCCTACCAGCAGGAGCATGAGGACCTGTTCGACGCCATTCGGAACGACAAGCCTTTTAACGAAGCTGAGTGGGCAGGTATCAGCACGATGACGGCCATTCTGGGGCGCATGTGCACCTATTCCGGGCAGCAGATTGAATGGGATGCCGCGCTCAACTCGAAAATCGAGTTACTGCCGAAGACATTTGGTTGGGATGTCCCGCCGCCTGTGCTGCCGGATGCCGACGGCTTTTACCCCGTTGCTATGCCCGGCCAAACCGTGGTGGTGTGAAGCTGGATTGCGTAAGGGCCGAGGCCAGGATTACGGGTGCGCGGGGAATCAGTATTCCCGTTTCTTGGTGATGCCCGGCATAGGCATCGGGTACTTGCCGTCTTTGTCGGCCTGCAACGGGGCGGCGGAGTCGATCGTTAACTTGTCCACTTCGGGGGCAAACTCGTGTTCGCAGTTGAGCATGTCCTCGAAGCTGATCTCCTGGCCGGTGTGAGCGGCCATGCGTCCCATGCTTGAGGTAAGGCTGGCTTTAACGCCGTACTCGACTTCGCTATAAGGCTTGTCGTTGCGAATGGCGTCCATCAGGTCGTTCCACTCGTTCTGGTAAGGGTCCGCCTCCTCAGGCGCGACTTTGGAACTCCAGAGCATATTCGGGCGCTGCATAGCCTGACCCTTGAAAATGCTGGAGGGGCCGCCGCAGTCGCTCGACTTGGCGGCGATGGCCAAGCCCTTGCTGCCGTGCACATAGCTGGAGTAAATGTCGTTGCAGCCGTTGACGCACCTGCCGTCCATGTAAAACTTACTGCCGTCCGCAAAGGTGTATTCCACAGCATACGAATCAAAGTTCTGATCCACGTAGGGCAGGCCCTCGGGGTTTAGCTTGTAGTGGCGACCGCCCAGCGCCTGAGCCTTAACGGGCCAGGCGTTTTTCATCCAGCACAGGTGGTCAATGTGGTGGATGTAGAAGTCGCTGAAGCAGCCGCCGCTGGCCCACAGGAAAGCGTGGAAATGCCTGACCTGCCAGAGCAATTCACTGGGGCTCCCCGGCCACTTGGTCTGAAACGCGTGGCCCACCGGCCCGTGCATGCGGTAGCCGCGCATGAGGATAACGTCCCCGATTTCGCCGTTCTCGATGCGCCGGTGCAGTTCCTGCAGCGCCCGGCTGTGACGCGACATCAGGCCCACCCCAACCTTGAGGTTCTTGGCCTTCGCGTCCTCGGCGAGCTTGAGCATCTTGCGGCTCGTCGGACCGTCCACCGTGACCGGCTTCTCCATGAACACGTTCAGCCCCTTTTCGATCGCATAGGCGAACTGGAACCAGCGAAAGGCTGGCGGTGTAGTCAGAATCACGATGTCCCCCGGCTTGAGGCAATCCATCGCCTTCTTGTAGCCGTCGAATCCGAGGAATTTGCGGTCCTGGGGCACGTCCACCAGGTCTTTCTTTTCCCTGGTCACGCCGTCAAAGCTGTCCTTGAGCTTGTTCTCGAATACGTCTGCCATCGCCACGAGCTTGAGCGGACCGCCTTTGCTGGCCAGGGCGTTGTTGGCGGCGCCGGTGCCGCGTCCACCGCAGCCGACCAAAGCCAACTGGATGAGTCCGCTGCCCTCGGCGTGGACATGAGGCAAGGCCACCCCTGCCAGGGCGGAAGCGGCGGCGATGCGGCTGGTGGTCTTGATAAACTCGCGGCGTGTCGTAAGAGAATTTGACGTTTCGTTCATGGGCGACATCTTCTTGTGGATGCGGCGCGACTGTCAATGCCAGAAAATTCGGTAGAGCCCAGGGCAGGCGCCGCCTTCCCGCCAACGGCCTCGGCTTTACATTGCCGATCCCCCTCGATATCTGTTTACCCCAATGCACAGCGCAAATCAGGAGACGATAAAGGCCCCGTCTCACTTTAACTTCACCACCGACGTCATTGATTGTTGGGCCGGCCAGCGCCCGGATGCTCCGGCACTGTGGTGCGTCAACGCCGCGACCGGGGCGGAGCAGAAGTTCAGCTTCCGCGAACTCGTTGTCCTGAGCTGCCGGGCGGCGGAAGTCCTGCGGGCAAGCGGTATTCGCCGCGGCGACCGCGTGCTGCTGATGCTGCCGCGCATTCCGCAGTGGTGGATTGCGATGCTTGGACTGATCCGGCTTGGGGCGGTGCCGGTCCCGGCGACGCTGTTGCTGACGTCGCGTGATGTGGCTTATCGGCTGGGCAGTGCGCGCATCCGCGCCGTGATCACCAACCAGGACGGCGCTGCAAAAGTGGGCGGCTTCGAGGGCGTGCGGTTGCTCGTTGGCGCCGCGCGAGCGGGCTGGTGTGACTTCGATCAGGGTCTTCGTCAGGCCGGCGCCGGCTTTCGCGGCGAACGCACGCGCAGCAATGATCCGGGCATTCTCTACTTCACCAGCGCGACAACCGGCGACCCCAAAATGGTTGTGCACACACAGGCCAGCTATGGGCTTGGCCATCGCCTCACGGGCGAACTTTGGCTGGATTTGCGGCCCGATGACGTGCACTGGAACCTGTCCGACCTGGGTTGGGGCAAAGCGGCGTGGTCCAGTTTCTACGGTCCGTGGCACATGGGCGCGTGCGTGTTCGCGCTGGACTCGCCGGGCAAGTTCGACCCTGTGCTGGCCCTGAAGACGCTGGCGGCGTTTCCGATTACGACATGGTGTGCGCCACCGACCGCCCTGCGGCTGATTGTGCGGCAGGATTTGTCGGCCTGGCGCTTTCCGCATCTGCGGCATTGCGTCAGCGCGGGCGAGCCGCTCAACCCGGAGGTGCTGGATCTCTGGCGCGAGGCCACTGGCCTGACGATTTACGAAGCCTACGGCCAGACAGAGACGGTGGTGCTCATCGGCAACTTCCGATCGTTGGGCCACCCGGTGCGGCCTGGTTCGATGGGCAAGCCCACGCCGGGGTTCACCATCGCGCTCCTGGATGAGCAGTTGCGCGAAGTGCCCGCGGGCAGGGAAGGTGAGGTGGCAGTGCGGGTGAAGCCGGATCGCCCGCTGGCTCTGTTCAGCGAATACTGGCTCAACCCGGAGGGCATGGCGGCCCAGTTCAAAGGCGACTGGTACCTGACCGGGGATCGCGCGACACGCGACGCCGACGGTTATTTCTGGTTCATGGGCCGCACGGACGACGTGATCAAGAGCTCCGGTTACCGGATTGGGCCGTTTGAGGTGGAGAGCGCGCTGATGGAACATCCGGCCGTGCTGGAGGTGGCGGTGATTGGCAAGCCGGACTTGCTCCGCGGGCAAATTGTCAAGGCTTGTGTGGTGCTGCGCCCGGGAATCGAGGCCAGCGATGAGCTTAAGACCGACCTGCAGACGCACTGCAGGAAACTGGTCGCCGCCTACAAGTACCCACGCGAGGTTGAGTTTGTGCGGGAACTGCCCAAGACTACCAGTGGCAAGACCCGTCGCGTTGATCTGAGGCAAACAAAGGAGGAAGAGCGCGAGCCGTCCTCGGCTTGAAGCGGCTTCCAGAACGACTGGGGGCATGGGTGAACTCTCCTGTTGACGGCACGGACCAAGTGGCTGCAAGTCAAAGTCGGCTCGCGGTCCGGCGGTGGCGCGCGAATCCCCCTGGCGATCTGCGCTTTAAGCATGCGTCTTCGAGGATGGAGTGTAGCTATGGCCATCCTCATTCGACCGGGGTTGCCCCCACGATCAGGACGGAGCACGGATGAGCAGCGAGCACTCAGCGCGCGTGCCGGCACGTCCCGAAACCACGCGGCCGGCTGCGCAGCTCGCCCTGCGTTGGCGCGAACTGGCAGCGGGGGCATTGCTCGTGCTGGCGGCGTTCGCGGTGTATTGGCCGGCGCTGCGCGGCCAGTTCCTTTGGGATGACTTCCTGGGGGTGCATCGGAACCCCTTGGTCACGGGAGAACTGGGAGTGGCGTCCATCTGGTTCCGCAGGCAGTTTCCGCTGGCGAACGTGGCGTTGTGGCTGGAGTGGCTGGCTTGGGGAGAACACCCGCTGGGTTACCACGTGGTGAACGTGCTGCTTCACGCGGCGGGCGCCCTGTTGCTGTGGCGGGTGCTCGCGCGGCTGAGAATCCCGGCGGCTTGGCTGGCCGCGATGATCTTCACCGTCCACCCGGTGTGTGTGGCCTCCGTGGCGTGGATATCCGAGCTCAAAAACACCCTGTCACTGCCGTTCTACCTGCTAAGCCTCCTCTGGTATCTGCGGTTCGATTCCGAGGCTCGCTCCGCGCCGCTCGCGCCTGCCGTTTCACCAAGCTACTGGCTTTCATTGCTGGCCTTCGTGCTGGCGCTCCTCAGCAAGACCTCGACGGTCATGCTGCCGGTGGTTCTGCTGGGTTGTGCCTGGTGGCAACGCGGCCGCATTGGGCGGCGGGACTGGCTGCCTGTCGGCCCGTTCTTCGTGCTGGCGCTGGTGTTCGGACTGATGACCATCGGGCTTCAAGCGCGCGAGGCCATCGGCGGCGCTACGGTGCAGAGCGAGAACTTCTGGGGAAGGCTGGCGGGGGCCGGGATGGCGCTCTGGTTCTACCTGGGCAAAGCGCTGCTCCCGCTGAACCAGTGCATGATTTACCCGCGGTGGCAAATCGATGCCGGTGCCGCATTGTCATATCTGCCGCTGCTGCTCTGGTGCGGTGTCTTGGCCGTTTGCTGGGGCCTGCGGCGGACTTGGGGCCGGCACGTGCTGTTTGGCCTGGGTTGTTTCACGGTGATGCTGTTTCCGGTGTTGGGCTTCCTTGACATGTTCTTTCTGGCGCTATCGCGGGTGTCCGACCATTTGACCTACCTGCCGTTGACCGCAGTGGCCGCTCTGGCGGCGGCAGGGCTGAATTGGGCAGCAACCCGCATTTTTCATACTCCCGTAGCCGCGGAAATCAGTCGGGGCAGTGATCCCGAACCGGGGCTGTTACCGAATAACGTCGGCGGCTGCGCCTCGTCCATGAGCCCCACCGGGCGCGCAGCGTCCCGCGCCCACAGCTTGGCATTGGGATTGGCCGGAGGTGGGGTGGTGTTGGCCCTGGCTGTGACGGGGATGCTGCGCGCGCGAGTGTTTGTGAGCGAGGAGGCTCTCTGGCGGGACACCCTTGCGAAGAATCCCACCGCGTGGTGCGCTCATGCAAATCTTGGCTGGATGATGGCCGAGCAAAAGAAGTATGACGAGGCGCGCGCGCACCTGGAGGCGTCGCTCGCCGTGCGCCCGGAAAATGCGCAGGCGCACAGCAACCTCGGGCGGGTTCTGTCGCTGCAAGGACACTTCGCCCAGGCCGAACCGCACTTCCAGACCGCGCTGCGAATCAAGCCGACAGATAGTGACATTCGCAGGGCTTACGCGTCGGCGTTGGCAGAGCAGGGGAGGATAGCGGAGGCGGTGGAGCAGCTTCGGGAAACGCTGCGGCTGCGTCCAAACGTGGACGCGCGGTTGCAGTTGGCGACGCTGCTGTATCAAACACGCAACTTTCGGGATGCGGCGGCCGAGTATCGGCAGGTCCTCGCGGTCCAGTCGGACCACCTGGAATCACTGAACAACGTGGCCTGGATACTGGCCACCTGCTCCGACGGCTCCGTGCGGAATGGCGCCGAAGCGGTGCGCTTTGCCGAGCGCGCGTGCCGCGCCAGCAGCTACACGGAAGCCCGGCCGCTCAGTGCCTTGGCCGCGGCTTATGCCGAGGTGGGGCGCTTCAGCGACGCGGTCGTGGCGGCCCAGAAGTCAATCGCGGCCGCCAGCGCCGTGGGCGACGCCCGGCTGGCCGCCGTCGGCCAGCAATTGCTGCAGCTCTACCGTGCCGGGAAACCGTACCATGATAATGCTCCCAGTGCCGGCGATAGGCAAAGAAAGGCACGCTGACGCGTGTTGCGTGTGGACAAGGTCGCGTGGCGGGCCAAGTGCGTGATTTTGCAGGTCCACTGACGTATTGCCTGCTCAAAGCGCGGAATCCAACCTGGCCAGTACCGGTTAGCATCGTTTCCCCGGGCACACGGACTTAAGACTTGCCTCGCAAGCCGGGTATATCCAGCCACGCTCACCGACTGGCTTCGTCCAGGCCCCACGCCTGAGGCACCCCGCCCCAAAGCCAAATACGGCCATGGGACGGCGACAATCCGGCGGGGAGACGGTGTGGTTCCCATGGGGGTCGGGCCCCATGGGATACACACTGGGGCATGTCGCGTGTCACAGCGTAGTCACACCGGGATTTCCGGCTGCGGATGCTGTGCTTGGGAGCCATCACTGTCTCAAAAATGGACAGTGCGCAGATTTCCGCTGGGGCGGCTATCCAGTCCCGGAATAGGGGATTGCATGGATGGGTTGCGTTACCAAGGCGTTCAGTTGGAGGGTTGGGCGGGAGAATTGCCGCGAGCGGTGAAAAGTTGGCGACCAAGCCCGCTCTGTGGTCCGACTGTCGTCAGATATTGCGTATCCGAAAGCCGCAATGGTCGACAGTGCACGGGTCGGAAAAAGGAAGTAAGTGCGGAATATCAGCGACGTTCTGCCTCGCAACCATGGAGTTCGCGAGTGAAGAGCGTAATATTTTTATGGTGCGGACTGGAGGAAACGGCTTCAATTTGGACAGGCAACAGCCTGCGACGGCGATGGCCGTCCACAACCAATACGCAAGAATGAAACGACGTGAATTCCTGACAGCATCCATGGCCGTAACGGCGCTGGCCGGTTTGAACTGCGCCCACGGACAAGGCAAGGTCTCCTCGGGGGGTAATCGAGGTACGCAGCAAGAGTATTACGAGCTGCGCATGTATCGTTTGAAGAGCGGCGCAGATCGCGGGCGGTTGGATGCTTACCTCAGCAAGACGCTTATTCCCGGCTTGAACCGCCTGGGCAGCAAGCCGGTGGGGGTGTTCGTCCAGCAGGAGCGAACCGGCACGCCCGGAGCCACGGAGGTTACCGATCCTTTAGCGGTGCTGGTGCTTATTCCCTACGCCAGTATCGAGGCATACGCCGTGTCGAACGCGCGGTTGAATACGCTTACGGCATACCTGGCGGCGGGGGGGGAATACCTCGAGTCGCCCAAGGACAATCCCGCCTTCGAGCGAATTGAGAGTTGGCTGATGCTGGCGTTTGCGGGGATGCCGAGGGTGGAACTGCCGGCGTATTGTCGCGCGCACAAGCCGCGCATGTTCGAGCTGCGCACATACGAAAGCCACAGCGAGGTGAAGGCGCTGAAGAAGGTCGAGATGTTCAACTCCGGCGAGACCCAGCTCATGCGCGATGTCGGACTGGGCCCGGTCTTTTTCGGCCAGGCGCTCGTCGGGAGCAACCTTCCGCACTTGGCCTACCTGCTATCGGCGGAGGACCAGGAGGCCCACAAGCAGCATTGGGACGCCTTCCGCGTGCACCCCATCTGGGACAAACTCAAGAACGATCCGCAATACGCGGACACGGTGTCGAAAATATCGAACCGCTTTCTGGTGCCGACACCGTATTCGCAGATCTGATGGGCCGGGCCGGGTCCGGGGAGGAACCGCGTATGCCGAAGCAAAGTTGGCCGTTTGCCGCCGCTGGGTTGCTGCTGTTGTTCTGGTGCGGGCCGGCGCGCGCGGCGACCGACTCTCGCTTTACGGTGGACGTTCTGGGTACCGCTCAGGGATTGCCGTCGAGCGTCGTGCTGGCGGTGGCGCAGACGCGGGACAGCTACCTGTGGGTGGGGACATTGAATGGCCTGGCGCGGTTTGACGGGGTCCAGTTCGCGGTATTTGACGAGAACAACACCCCCGGACTGAACAGCAGCCAGATCATCCGGCTGTATGAGGATCGGCAGACGAATCTCTGGGTTGGCGCGGAAAACGGAAGCGTTGCGATTGTCAAAGCGGACAAGGTTGCCAGCGTGAATGTGGGGCAGGGCGGTCGCGCCGACCGGTTGATGGCGATTTGCGAGGACGCCAGTGGCGCGGTGCTGCTTTATACGGATGGCGGCTCGCTGGCGCGGCATCGGGACGGGAAATTTGAGGTCTGGCAAACTGGCGCGGGCACGCGCAGCACATGCCGGGCGCTGATAGCGGAGGAGTCCGGCCGCCTTTGGGTAGGCACGGATTTGAGCCTGGTCGCCCTGAACCCAATTCCAGTGGTCACAGATGAAGTGAAGTCAATCCGGCTGAACTTCCTGCTCGCCAGCAAGGGGGGCGGATACTGGCGCCTGGCCAACGGCCGGATTCAGAAGTGGAAGGGGGACCGGCTGGAGCGTGATTTGGGAGCGTATCCATGGACCAGCACGCTGTCCATCTTCGCGGCGTGTGAAGACCAGAATGGCAACCTGGTCGTGGGCACTTATGGTGACGGTGTTTACTGGTTTGACGCCGACGGCAAGGCCACCCGGATTTCCAAGCAAGAGGGGCTGTCCCACGATTCCGTTCTGGCGGTGACGGTGGATCGGGAGGGTTGTCTCTGGGTCGGCACCAACGGCGGCGGTCTGAACCGGGTGAAGCGCAAGCTCTTTGAGGTGCTGGAACGGTCGCGCGAATCGGTGGTGCAGTCGGTCTGCGAAGACGCCCAGGGCGCGGTGTGGATCGGCTACACCGGCAACCGGATTGATCATTGGAGCCCGGACGGCGCGCAGCAGTTCCGCCTGATCCCCAGCTCTGTGGTGGTGGATGTCAATCCGGACACGCTCTTGGACGTGAAATCGGTGTTCGTGGGCCGCAACCAGGGGGCGCTGGGCGGCAATTGGATTCTAAGCGGCACCTGGGGCGCGCTGGGACCGCACCTGTTCCAATTGGAGTACGGCCGGTTTGTGCCGCTCGCCCTGCCGCCGGCGCTGGACACGAGAATCTCGGCCATCTTTCAGGACCGGGCCGGACGGCTCTGGCTGGGCACCCAGGGCGGATTGCTGAGGTTCGACGACCTGAAGCTCTTTACCACGCGCGACGGCCTATCCGCCAACGACGTGCGGGCGATCGCCGAGGACCCCGACGGGAGCCTGTGGGTCGGCACCGAAGGCGGTGGCCTGAACCGATTGCGCGATGGACAGTTCACTTGTTTTACGAAGGCCGAGGGCTTGCCGGGCAATCGCATCTCGGCCGTGGAGGTGGATCGTGAGGGGGTGTTGTGGGTGGCTACATTTGGCGGACTGGCCCGATTCCAAGGGGGTAAATGGACCCGGTATTCAAAGGAGGAAGGGTTGGCCAGCAATAGCTTGGGCTACCTGTTGGAGGATGGACAAGGCTGCCTGTGGATCGGCTCCAACGCGGGCCTCATGCGCCTGAAGAAAGCGGAGCTGAACCGCTTTGCCATAGACACTAACACGCTGATCTCTTGTCGCTTATACGGGGAAGCGGACGGGCTGCCGGCAACCGAATGCACCGCGGGCTCCCAGCCGGGCGCGTTGCGTGGCGCGGACGGAACACTCTGGTTCCCGACGATCAGGGGCCTTGCGTCCTTGAACCCGAAGCAGCTCCTGCCGAACACGAATCCGCCTCCGGTGATCATACAAGCGGTGCTCATTGACGGCCGGCTGCAGAATCCCGACACCTTGCGGGCATCGCCGCCCCACGCGGTAACCGTTCCGGCTGGCAAGGAGCGCTTGGAAATCCGGTATGCGAGCTTGAACCTGGCTGCTCCGGAGAGGGGACGGTTCAAGTGCCGGCTGGAAGGCTATGAGACGACCTGGAAGGAGCAGCCGGGCAGCGTCCGCGAGGCGCGATATACCAAGCTGCCTCCGGGCCAGTACTATTTCCAGGTCAAGGCATGCAATGAGGACGACGTTTGGAGTCGGCAAGGCGCCACGCTGGCGGTGACCGTGCTGCCGCCGTTTTGGCGGACATGGTGGTTCCTCGGCTTGACGACGCTGTGCCTGCTGGGGCTGATTGTTGGCTCAGTCCATTACGTTTCCACCCAACGGTTGCAGCGCCAATTGGCCGTCTTGCGGCAAAAGGAAGCCGTGGAGAAGGACCGGGCCCGCATCGCACGGGACATTCACGACCAGCTCGGCGCCAGCCTGACACAGATTTCCCTCCTGGGCGAGTTGGTGGAAAGCGACAAGAACCGTCCGGCGGAGGTCGAGGCGCATGCGCGCCAAATCGAGCAGGCCGCCCTGGAAACCACGCACGCGCTCGACGAAATCGTCTGGACGGTCAATCCCTCGAACGACACGTTGGATGGATTGATCACCTACGTCTGCAAGTACGCCCAAGATTACCTGGCCGTGGCTGGCTTGCACTATCGGCTTGAGGTGCCGTCGCAGTTGCCCGGGACGCCGATTTCCCCGGAGGTCCGGCACAATGTGTTCCTCGCTTCCAAGGAAAGCATCACCAACGTTGTCCGGCATGCGCAGGCCACGGCGGTCGTGATCCGCATGCAATTCGACGACAGCCGGTTCAGCCTGGAGATCCAGGATAACGGGCGGGGACTGGCCGGCATGGATCAAAAGGCGGCGCAGGCCAGGAATGGGTTGCGCAATATGCGCAAGCGCATGGAGGATGTCGGCGGCAGCTTCTCGATCGGGCCCGCGCCCGAAGGCGGCACGCTGGTGCGGCTGACCGCGCCGCTCGGGAGCGTTCGCGGGTGAGATAGATCGCAACGACTGATGTTATGGCAATCACAGTTTCCATCGTAGAAGACAACGACCAGTTGCGTGGGACACTGGCGCGCGTGATCGGCCGCGCCGAAGGCTTCAAGTGCGTCAGCCAATACCCCAACGCCGAGGCCGCGCTGGCGGGCTTGCCCAAAGACAACCCCGAGGTGGTGCTGATGGACATCAATCTGCCAGGCATGAACGGGGTGGAGTGCGTCCGGCAGTTGAAACAACTGGCGCCGAACATCCAGTCGGTAATGCTGACGGTCTATGAGGACACGGATAACATCTTCGCGGCACTGGCGGCCGGGGCGTCCGGTTATCTGCTCAAGCGCACCAAGAGCGCCGAACTGTTGGAGGCCATCCGCGAGGTGCATCGGGGCGGCTCGCCCATGACCACGCACATCGCGCGCAAAGTCACGCAGTCGTTTCAGAGAGTGGGCCCGTCCCCTCAGCCGGCCGAGAACCTGTCCCAGCGCGAACAGGAGGTGCTCGATTGCCTGAGCCAGGGCTTTCTCTACAAGGAAATTGCGGATAAGCTTGGCATCAGCTACGAGACTGTGCACACCTACATCCGCCGCATCTACGAGAAGCTCCAGGTCCGCACTCGAACCGAGGCGGTCGCCAAGTTCCTGCGCCGTTAGCGCCAAACGCGCCGACCGGGGGCGATGATGTGGATCTCTAATCCCGCCGGGACTGGATCCATCGTGGCGTTGATAGTGCCTTGTGCAGCTGAGGAATGTCGGACATGATTTGCGCGCATGGATGTACCAAGCAAGACGCGTTGGCGGATTGGTGTAGCGGCATGGGTCGTCGCCTTCCTTATGGCATGGGGCGATTCAAGTTACGGAGCGGATTTTCGGTTGGAGTCTGCAGGTGTGCGGGGCGGCTTCTCCGCAAACGAGAGCGGTTGGGGTTTCAACGAAGCCCAGGGATTTGTGAGCTGGAATTTGCCGTGGGATTGGGATCTGGGCAAAGAGTGGTATTTGCAGACGCGGCTCGATCTTTCGGCTGGCTGGCTGGGTGATGATGAAGAGAGTGCCGCAATTGGAACGGTCGGACCCAGCCTGATGCTGGGGCGGCAACGCTTGCCGCTGTCGCTGGATGGCGGGATCAGTCCGACTATTCTGACCAAGCATGCATTCGGCTCGAAGGACTTCGGCTCGTATGCCCAGTTCACAAGCCACGTCGGGTTAAACTGGGATTTTGCGCCACACTGGCATCTGAGCTACCGGTTTGAGCACATGTCCAATGCCAATCTCTCCGAGCACAACCCGGGCTTAAATATGCACGTGTTCGGACTCAGCTACCGGTTCTGAATCCGCGGCGGCGCGGTTGACCTTCCCCGGCCCCGGCTTCGAGCCTGTCGCGCGAGGGGGTGCTGGAAGCTCCAGCGATTAAATTCGCCTGTTCGCGGTTCGGATGTGGTTATATCTTAATTAGTTGAGTCTTATGAGTATAACGCAGAATTCATTCGGCACGCTGCAGAGTTTCGACATGGGCAACGGACAACAGGGCTGGCTGCACGCGCTGCCGGCACTGGAGCGGGCGGGTGTCGGTGCGGTGTCCCGGCTGCCAGTGTCCATCCGGATGGTGCTGGAGTCGGTGCTGCGCAATTGCGATGGCAACAGGGTCACACCGCAGAACGTGCGAGCGCTGGCGAATTGGAAGCCTAACGCCCCGCGCACGGAGGAGATTCCCTTCGTGGTCGCCCGCATTGTGCTGCAGGATTTTACCGGTGTGCCGTTGCTGGTGGATCTGGCGGCTATGCGGTCGGCAGTGGCGCGGCTGGGTCGCGATCCCAGGATGATCGAGCCGCTTGTGCCGGTGGACCTGGTGGTGGATCACTCGGTGCAGGTGGATGTTTACGGGACGCCGGATGCCTTGGCCCGGAACCTCGAACTTGAGTTCAAACGGAACCGCGAGCGTTACCAGTTTTTGAAGTGGGGCATGCAGGCCTTCGACACGTTCAAAGTGGTGCCGCCGGGCATCGGGATCGTGCACCAGGTCAACCTGGAATACCTCGCCAAGGGTGTTCTTTCCGGTCCGTGCAACATCGAACGCCAGTCAGCCCAACTCTACTATCCTGATACGCTGGTGGGCACCGACTCCCACACTACCATGATCAATGGCCTCGGCATTGTGGGCTGGGGCGTCGGCGGAATTGAGGCCGAAGCGGGCATGCTCGGACAGCCGGTCTGTTTCCTTACGCCGGACGTGGTGGGCGTGCATTTGATAGGCGAACTGCGCGAAGGCGTGACGGCAACCGACCTGGCTTTGACCGTGACCGAAATGCTGCGGAAAGCCAAAGTCGTGGGCAAATTTGTGGAATACTTCGGAACCGGCGCGGCGGCGCTACCGGTGGTGGACCGGGCTACCATCGCGAACATGGCGCCCGAGTACGGTGCGACCATGGGGTTCTTCCCCATAGATGAGGAGTGCGTGAATTACCTGCGCGCTACCGGTCGGAGCGAAGAGCATTGCCGAGCGTATGAAAACTACTACCGCGCGCAGGGGATGTTCGGCATGCCGAAGCGGGGACAAATTTGGTATTCAGTCGAACTCGAACTGGACTTGGGGACAGTGGTGCCGAGCGTGGCGGGGCCGAAGCGCCCGCAGGACCGCATTGAGCTTCCGAATTTGAAGCGGGAGTTTGCCGCAGCGCTCGTCCGCCCGGCCACGGAGAATGGCTTCGGCAAGGAGCCTGAGGCGAGCAGCGGCCAAGGCAACGGCCAAATCGGGCACGGCAGCGTAGTGATTGCGGCGATCACGAGCTGCACGAATACCAGCAATCCCTCCGTGATGCTGGCGGCCGGACTTCTGGCCAAGAAGGTCGTGGAACGCGGCTTGCGCGTCAGCCCCTTGGTGAAAACATCACTGGCACCCGGCTCGCGAGTGGTGAGCGACTATCTCAGCCAGACCGGCCTGCAGAAGTATTTCGACCAATTGGGTTTTGGCCTCGCTGGCTACGGTTGCACGACCTGCATTGGCAATTCCGGTCCGCTGCCGGAGCCAGTAGATGAAGCCATCGCGAAACACGACTGGATTACGGCCTCCGTGTTGTCCGGCAATCGCAACTTTGAGGCGCGCATCCATCAGAGCGTCAAAGCCAATTTCCTGATGTCGCCGCCGCTGGTGGTAGCGTTCGCCGTGGCGGGCCGAGTGGATATTGACCTTACACGGGAACCACTCGGTATAGGCGGAGACGGTCGCGAGGTCTATCTGAAGGAGGTTTGGCCGACATTACAGGAGGTGCGCGACCTGATGCATGCGGCGCTCAAACCTGAAGTGTTCCGCCGGCTGTACCGGGACTTTGCCGAGCAGAACCCCAAGTGGAATGAGATTCCCGCGGCTACCGGCAAGGTGTATCAATGGGATGGCGACAGCACCTATATCCAGGAACCGCCGTTCCTGGCGGAGTTCAAGTTGCAGCCGGGGCCAATCCGAGGAATTCAAGCTGCGCGCGCGCTGGCAATATTCGGCGATAGCGTGACGACCGACCATATTTCTCCTGCCGGTAGCATCAAGAAAGGGTCCCCGGCGGGTCGCTACCTGATGGAACGTGGCGTTGCCGTGGAGGACTTCAACAGCTACGGCTCGCGGCGGGGCAATGATCGTGTGATGACCCGCGGGACGTTTGCCAACTTGCGTCTGAAGAACATGATGGTGCCGGGGACCGAAGGCGGGGTGACCAAACACCAACCAACCGGCGACGTCCTGAGCATCTTCGAAGCTGCGGAGAGGTACGCGGAGCAGGGCACCCCCCTGATCGTGCTGGCCGGACAGGAATACGGCACGGGCAGTTCGCGCGACTGGGCGGCCAAGGGAACCGCGCTGCTGGGGGTCAGAGCTGTGGTCGCGCAGAGTTTTGAGCGCATTCACCGCTCGAACCTGGTCGGCATGGGGGTGCTTCCCTTGCAGTTCAAGGAGGGTGTGAATCCTAAAACCTTAAAGCTCGAGGGCACAGAGACCTTCGCAGTGCTGGGTCTGGGGGAGAACCTCGAGCCCCAACAGCAGTTAGACTTGCGTCTGACGAGAGAGAACGGCCAGGCCGAGACAGTGCCGGTGACCTGCCGCATTGAAACGCCAATTGAAGTTGACTACTATCGGCATGGTGGGATTCTGCCCTACATCCTGCGGCGGTTGGTTGGGGGGCCGGGGCAGTCTCCCTGAGGGTGTGACCGGGCAGTCGGTCTCCTGGCGTGAACCGCTCTGCGCCCCCACGCGTCTCCCATCGTGCCCGCCGTCCGGGCAGGTTACCTCGGCGCGGGTGCGGTTCGGTAGAGGTCGTCCTCAGTTGCGGCGTTGCTGTCTTCCCAGACCTTGTTCGGCCCGGCAGAGCGGATCATGACTTCATTGTCGGAGAAGTAGAACCGAAAGGGCGTGCCCCACGGATCGAGTATCTCACCTTTGTCGTTCATGTCGCTCTTGCGCACGGCCAGGATGAGCACCTTCCTGTCACTTCGACCGAGTAACGCCTTGGCAATGGACGGATTGTTGCCCGAAGGGTAACTGCCCACAAACTCCCGGTATTGCTGAATGCCCAGAATCAGGTTATCCGCGTCGGAATTGAACTTGGCAGTCTTTGGATCAACCTGTCTCGATGTCCAGGCTTTAGCCACCCACAAGACACCCCCGACACCCAGCACTACTAGAGCGATAACAATTGCCTTTTTCATAGAATCTCAGTCGTCAGCCTACTATTCAGGCTGGCTGAGGTGAGGTGTAGCAGGAGGAGTGCCGGTACTGGCGCGCACGATAAGCTCGGCGGGCAGCCGCTTCGATTCGCTGCGACGGCCTTGCAGCATTTCGTGCATGGCGTTCACCGCGGCCCGGCCAAGGCGGAACTTGGGCTGGCGCGTCGTTGTCAATGGCACGCGAAAATGCGCACCCAGCAGGATATTCCCGAAGCCGGCGACCGATATATCCTCGGGAATCCTGAGACCGTGGCTCAACAGCGCCTCCGCACAGCCAACCGCAACCACGTCGTTCACCGCCTGAACGGCTGTGGCGTCGGCGGATTCACTCATCATTTGCGTGGCCGCTTTCGCGCCGTCCTCGATCGTGCGCCCCGCTTGAAAGACCAGCCTATCATCCAGGTCGATGCCAGCTTCGTGCAAGGCACGACGATAACCTTCCAGGCGTTCTCGGGTCCACGGCGTGGTATGGGGGCCGGCGAGAAATGCGATTCGCGTGTGTCCGAGCTTGAGCAAATGCTGTGTAACGGCGTAGCTGGCCAACAGGTCGTCCGTCTCGATGTTGACGAACCGGTTGCAGAAAGGCGCGGTGTGCCCAAGTAACACGGTAGGAACCTGACGGATCAACAACTCCTGATAAATCCGCGCCTCAGTTGCTATCCGATACACTGGAGAGATGAAAAGGCCATCCACCCGCCGGGACAGAAATCGGCGAATGCACGCCTCTTCACGTTCCGGGATGTTCAGTGTGTGTGCGAGCAAG
Source organism: Candidatus Paceibacterota bacterium (assembly GCA_035452965.1). Classification (NCBI taxonomy): domain Bacteria; kingdom Bacillati; phylum Minisyncoccota; species Minisyncoccota bacterium. Next base: position 136,024 of record DAOTCE010000005.1, read on the forward strand.
ACATCGTAACCCAGCGCGTGGGCTCCCTCCTCGATAGCCAGCACTACGCGCGAATATATCGGGTTAGTCATTGAGGAGACAATCAGCCCAAACAACTTTGTTCGCCGTGTGCGCAGCCCCTGGGCGGTCGAGTCGGGCAAATAGCCCATTTGCTGGGCCAGCAATTTGATGCGAGTTTTAGTCGCGGCCGAAACATCGGGCTTGTCCCGCAGGGCCTTGGACACGGTGATCACCGCGACGCCGGCTTGATTGGCGATGTCGCTAAGCCGTATCACAGATTGGCTCCTCGCCAATGCAGTTTGCACCGCAAGGTCTCACAAAATGAACTCCCCGCCAGGTGCATCAGGCGCACGGTTCGTTGACTGCGGTGAATCATGATCCGGTCCCCGGCAGCCAGCTCCTGAATCACCTCGCCATCCGCGCTCAGAATTGTAGCCGGCCTGGGGCTGATGGCTGTCACCGAAATCGCCGCATTTAGTGGCAGGATCAGCGAACGATTCGACAAGGTGTGAGGGCAAATCGGGGTGAGGGCAAAAACGTCCGCCGTGGGAAACACCACCGCCCCGCCGGCGGCTAGCGAATATGCGGTGGAACCCGTGGGTGAACTGATAATTAGCCCGTCGCACCGGTACCGCGTTAACGGATCGCCGTCTACGCTCACATCGAGTTCGATCAAGCGGGAGGCAACACCGCGACCGATGACGATGTCGTTCAAAGCCGTTCGGTCCACTCGGCCTCCGCTGCAGCGCCCAGTCGCGTGGATCAGGGCGCGGGCCTCGAACTTGAACTTGCCGCTCCAAATGCACTTGAGTGCTTCCGGCAGGTTCGCGGAGGGGACAGCCGTTAGGAAGCCCAATCCACCCAGGTTGACACCGAGAATGGGGGTGCGCGAGCCGGCGATTTCATGGGCTACTCGCAGCATTGTCCCATCCCCACCAAACACGATCAGGAGGTCCACTTGGCGTGTGAGTGTGGCGGTGTCGGCGCACACCACAGCCTTCATGCGGGCAAATTGGTTGGTGGCGGCGTTGCTGTACACTTGCCGGCCGGCGGCGGCAATCAGACGGGCCGCCCGCCTTACCGCCTCGCCGGCAGAAGCCTTCTCAGAGTTTCCTATGAGTCCCACCCGTTTGATCTTTTCAGCCAACGTCTTCAATCAACGCCAGGAATTCCTTATTGCCGGCTGGCCCTAGCAGTGGTGATTCCGTCACGCCTGCCCATCGTAAGCCCAACCGGCCGACTACGAACAACTCCAACTCGCGCAGCACGCGCCGGTGGATGGCCGGATCCCGAATCACACCCCGGCCCCTTCCCGTCTCGGCCTTGCCGGCTTCGAACTGCGGTTTGATTAACGCGAGGATTCTACCGCCCGAACGGAGCAATGCAACGCTGGCCGGCAGAATCTTTTGCAGCGAAATGAAGGAACAATCTATCACTACTAGATCTGCCCCCCCAAAAGGGGCGGGGAAGCTCTTGGGCGTGAGCTGGCGCGCGTTGACTTTCTCCATCACCACCACGCGGGCATCGTTGCGCAATTTCCAGGCAAGCTGGCCCTGGCCCACGTCCACTGCGTACACCTTTGCAGCCCTTCGCTGCAGCAGGCAGTCGGTGAAGCCTCCGGTCGAGGCCCCGAGGTCTACGGCGGTCACGCCGCAAACATCGAGTGCAAAGTGATTCAGAGCATGCTCAAGCTTGAAACCACCTCGGCTTACGAACCTCTCTGCTGCCAGCACGATGAGCTTGTCTCCGGCTTTGACTGGATCGCTGGCTTTGCGCGCCACACGATCGTTAATCCTCACGTGGCCCGCCATTACCGCGCGCTTGGCTCGCTCGCGGCTCTCACACAGCCCGCGTTCGACCAGCGCCTGATCCAGACGATCCATTGCTGGAGTATGCTAAAGCAGACCCTCGGGAAGCGAGATTAAAGCCGCAGCAGATGAGCGATGGCTGGGGCGTGAGGATCCTGGGTCACGAAGAGGGGTCTTGGTTCCTGCTGGAACCTCGGGGGCAGGGCAGGGCTTCGCTAGGAGAGGGGGATACTTGATTGACTATTCTTCCTTAGCAGCGCTGGAGTAGGCCTTGCTTTGAGCTTCGCGGAAGCTGTGCAGGAAAAGGGTATTATCGGCGACGGCCTTTTCAATCAGCTGCTTGAGCAGGAACGATTCCGATGTGTTAATGACGGCGTGAACGCTGTGCTGGAACGCTTGCAGCGGCGTGAATGTCTGAAAGGAGTCGCCGAATAGAATGACAGTGGCGTGGCGGCGCTGGCTCATCGGCATGTTCTGCAGCGCCTGCAGGGTCAGATTCTCGGAGGGATTGTTGGCCGCGAATAGTTCCTCAAGGATGACAACTTGATAGCGGATCTGGTTGAAACGAATGAGGAAGTCGCTATGGGTGGCGGCTGTGTGGACCTTGTAACCAAGTTCGGTCAGGGCCGTCTTGGCGGCTTCCAGCCATTCCGGGGTCGAGAAAGCCAAGAGGGCGGGCTTGTCGCTTGTGCCAATGAAATCGAATTTGCTGGACATAAATTACTTGAGTTTGAGTGCTGCCGGGAGTGGCGACCCGCCCGACTTGGCTCCGTCCTGAAACGCCTTCATGCGCAATGAATGCATATTGTGTGTCGCCTCGCCCCGACTCTTTTTGATGTTGTCAATTCCGCGCGTGACCGGTCCGCGCTTTGTGCAGTAGAGAAGCGCTGTCTCCTCGGTGATCTTGCCCTGCTCATAGGCTTCGAGGGCCGAGTAATCGAACGTGCGCCAACCGAAAGGCTGGCTGGCTTCGATGATCTCGTAGAAGCTCTTGCCTTCGCTCTCTCCGAGACGGATGCTTTCTTGCGTGCGTAGATTGGAGGCCATGATCTCCAGCAGGGCATATCGGCCGCCGCCCACTTTGGGAACCAGTCGCTGGCTGACGACCCAGCGCAACGTGTCCGCCAGTCGCGCGCGGAGTTGTTCTTGCTCCTCCGTTTCGAACATGCCAAGAATACGATTGATGGTTTGGCCGGCATCTACCGTGTGCAAAGTGCTTAACACGAGATGGCCTGTCTCGGCGGCGCTCAAGGCGATTTTGATGGTCTCCCGGTCGCGCATTTCCCCAACCAGGATGACCTTGGGCGCTTGGCGCAGGGCGGCGCGCAGGCCGTGCGAGAAGCTCTCGAAGTCGCTCCCCAACTCGCGCTGATTGAACGTGGCAACGTTTTGGGGGTGGACGAATTCAATCGGGTCTTCGAGGGTAATGATGTGAACGGGCCGGGTGTGACTGATTTCGTTAAGCACTGCGGCCAGCGTAGTGGATTTGCCGGATCCGGTTGCTCCGGTCACCAGCACGAGTCCGGTCTTTTCGCGAGGAATCTGCCGGATAATCTCCGGGAAATTGAGCCATTCAAGGGTTGGAATGGTAGTGTTGAGCTTGCGCAACACGATGGAGTAATTGCCGCGCTGGGAGAATATGCTGATACGGAACCGCGCTTTGTCGGTAAGCGTATAGGCGGTGTCGCATGACCCTCGGTGCAGCAAGTCGCTGAGGTGCCACATATTGTCGCCGATCAAATTCAGCGCGACCGTCTCGGTTTGGAAGGGGGTGAGTCCTTGAATTGGCGGGTCGCAAGTTACTGGCTTCAACTCGCCAAACGACTCGACCTGCAGGGGCTTGTCAACCGTGAAGAGCAAGTCGGACACTTCCGGCTGGGAGTCCAGCATCGTGGACATTATTTGGTCAAGCTCGGGGCGGCGCATAAATCAAATTTCGTCTTCGTCGGGCGGATGGGGTAAGAACATCCGGAACTTCTTCTTGTCAACTGACTTGTCGTAGGCCTCCTCAGGCGAAATGCGTTTCATCCGGAGGTGCTCCATGATCGCATCGTCCAGTGGCTGGTTGCCAATCTTCTTTCCAACCTGGATCATGCCGGGAATCTGGTGGGTCTTGCCTTCGCGCACCAAGTTGGCAATGGCCGTGGTGAAGACCAGAATCTCGAGCGCCGCCACCCGGCCCTTCTTGTCAATACGCTTGAAGAGATTCTGTGCGACCACCCCTTTGAGCGCTTCTGAAAGCGTTGCTCGAATCTTGTTTTGTTGCTCGGCAGGAAAGACGTCGATCATGCGATCTACTGTCTTGGCCGCACTGGGCGTATGGAGGGTGCCGAAGACCAGGTGACCAGTGCTGGCTGCCACCAGCGCCAACTCGATCGTCTCCAGATCGCGCAATTCGCCGACCAGGATGATGTCCGGGTCCTCGCGTAACGCACCACGGAGGGCAGACGCGAATGACCTCGTGTGGACACCAACCTCGCGGTGGTTAACCAGGCAGTTCTTGCTCTCGTGAACGAATTCGATCGGATCCTCGACCGTGATGACGTGGTCGCGGCGGTTTTTGTTGGCATAGTCAACCATGGCTGCGAGGGTCGTGGATTTGCCGGAGCCAGTAGGCCCGGTAACCACGATCAGCCCCCGGTGCAGCATGCAGAATTTCTTCAGCACGCTGGGTAGTGGCGCGTCGAACTTCTCAAAGTCCTCAAAGGAGAGAACTTTGGTCGGAATCTGGCGGAATACCGCTCCGATGCCGTACTTCTGGTTGTAGAAATTGGCACGGAAACGGGAGATGTGGGGAATCTCGTAACCGAAGTCTACGTCACCGGTCTCCTCGAATACTTTGATCTTGTACTCCGGCGCGATTTCATAGAGCAGCTTCTTCAGCTCGTCGTTCTCGAGCGGCGGATGGTCCACGCGATGCAACTCGCCATTAACGCGGAGCATGGGATTGTTGCCCGACGAAAGGTGGAGGTCCGAAGCTTTTTGCTCGAACATCAAATTAAAGAATGCATCGATTTTCGCCATAATAGTCCGTATGGTCAGGACCTCTGTTAGCTAAATCCGCACCATATTCTGAAGATTGAGCAACGCTGCTAAAAAGATTGCAGAAGAGATAAGGGAGCAGGGTGCGATAACCTTCGCCCGCTTCATGGAACTCGCTCTCTATTGTCCAAATTGTGGATATTATGAGAAGGAAGAGGACATAATTGGAGGCCGAGGCGATTACTACACCAGCGTGAGTGTGGCCAGCCTGTTTGGTGAATTGCTGGCATACCAGTTTGCCGATTGGCTCGAAGGCTGCCAGCCATCAAGGCCAAGGCGTGGTGGCTGGGGAATGGCACGGGAGGTCATTCGGATTGTAGAGGCAGGCGCGCACGGTGGGAGGCTGGCCGGCGACATTCTCACCTGGATAATGCAAAACAGGCCGGCATTGAGCGGGCAATTACAGTACTGGATCCTGGAGCCTTCCGACCGGCGGCGTGCCTGGCAACGGCAAAATCTGGCTGCATTCGGTGACCGAGTGCGTTGGGCAACCAATTTCGCTGAGTTAGCAGGTGTGGTGAATCGGCCGAAAGGACTTCGGACTCCCGAGGGGATCCGTGGAGTGATCTTCTCCAATGAGCTGCTGGATGCCATGCCCATACACCGGCTGTCGTGGGATGCGAAAACGCGGATGTGGTTTGAATGGGGTGTGAAGCTCCAGTCGGGGGGGTTCGTTTGGACACGAATGCTGGGTGAGGATGTGCGAAGCGAGAATCCGGCATCCCATGCCACCTCTCTCACAGCGCGGTTGGGATCAGCAATTGAGAATGAACTATTGAAGACGCTGTCCGACGGATTTACCGTCGAAGTGTGCCCGGCAGCGGAGCATTGGTGGCGCGAGGCAGCGAATGCTCTGGGATGCGGCAAATTGCTCGCGATTGATTACGGTCTGACCGCGGAGGAGTTCTTTGTGCCAGCGAGGAAGGATGGGACGTTGCGGGCGTATCATCGCCATGGGCTGAACAGCGATGTGCTTGCCTGTCCGGGCGCGCAGGACATCACGGCCCACGTTAACTTCACGGCCATTCAGGCCGCCGGAGAAGCAGCTGGTTTGAAGACAGACGCTTTTCTCACTCAGGCGCAATTCCTGACTGGCATTGCGGCTCGGGTCTGGAAGGCCGGGGACGCTCCCGAGGAGTGGTCTTCGGAGAGGTCCCGTCAATTTCAAACCCTGACGCATCCGGAGCATCTGGGCAGGTCGTTTCGAGTGTTGGTGCAATCACGGATGTAGTGGTTGCGGGCAGTCGCGGATTGGGGTTTCTTCCGGCTGTTGAACCATGTGATTTCACGCGAAAAGTGTCTGCAGCTCGTAATTGACAATAGTAAGGCAGCAAAGAGCCGCGGTTTCAGTGCGCAAAACCCGCGGGCCAAGTGTGATCGCCAAGGCGCCCTGAGACTTGATTGTCCGCGATTCGGCGGGGGTGAAATCGCCCTCCGGGCCGATCCAGACACAAACTGACCCGGGCATTCGTCTGTGCCTAGTGTGAAAGGCTTGGAAGTACGCTCGCGCCAGGCGACTTCCGCTTTCCAGAGAGGCAATTAGAGGCAGCTCGATGTTCTCTTTCCGAGCGAGGAACTGGTCTGGGGTCATCGGCAGCTCGATCTCTGGCAGCCAGGCAAATCCGCATTGCTTGATGGCTTCCCGGGCGATCAGGCGCCACTTCCCCACCTTGAGTGCCCCGTCTTGCTCGCCGATTTGCGCCACGACTCTTTCGGAGAGCAACGGAACGATACGCGATACTCCCAACTCCGTTGCTTTCTGGATGATTGTTTCCATAGCTCTGCCTTTAGGTACCGCTTGAAGCAGAGTGATCCGGCTGGCCGGAGCGGGATGGTCAAGTGTTTCAACGACGGTCAGCCGGGTTCTGTCGTGGTCAGTAGCCTCCACTTCGCACAGCAACTCATGGCCCTCGCCATCCAACACCGTGACCTGGTCTGCACGGCGGACACGCAACACGTGAAGCGCGTGGTGGGCCTCGGCACCGGTCAGCAGAACGCTCCTGCCCTGGCATTGATCTGGCGGAAGGTAAAAACGATGCATTGGAATTGGTGGCGCGCTGTCTCCGAGCGTGTCGGCGTTCCAGCGCTCTGTCACCCAGGCGCGTTCATCGGAACATCTTCTTGGCCTTTTCGAAGAAGCTCTGGCTTAGAGGATTTTCTTTGCCGGTGCACAGATCGCCGAATTCCTGGAGTTTGGCCTTTTGGGCGGATGACAAATGAGTTGGCACTTCAACGGTTATCCGGACGTGCAGGTCGCCGGAACCATAGCCCTGCACATTCTTGACGCCTCTGCCCTTTACACGAAACAACGCCCCCGGCTGGGTGCCCGGTGGAATCCTGATGGTAGCCGCGCTGTCGAGCGTGGGGACCTCAATCTCCGCCCCAAGTGCCGCCTGCACAAAGCTTACCGGCACTTCACACAGCAAATCGTCGCCGTCCCTCTGGAATATGGAGTGAGGCTGGACGTGGAGCACGACATATAAATCTCCCGGCGGTCCCCCGCGAAAGCCGGCCTCGCCGTTGCCGGCAGACCGCAGCCGCGAACCGGTGTCCACACCGGCCGGAATGCGCAGTTTGATCTTGGAAGAGCGTTCGTGCCGTCCCTCGCCGCGGCAAACTTTGCAGGGCTTCTCCAGAACCCGGCCGGCGCCCTGGCAACGCGGGCAGGTCTGGGCGATGCTGAGGAACCCGCGGGCGTTGACGACCTGGCCGCGACCGCCGCAACTCTGGCACGCCCGGATGCGCGATCCCGCCTCAGCGCCCGAGCCCTGGCAGGCGTCGCAAGCCTCGGCCTTGCTGATCGAAATCTCCTTCTCACAGCCTCGGGCCGCCTCTTCGAACGCAATCTCCATGTCGTAGCGGAGGTCATTGCCCCGCTGAGGCTGTGTCGGATCCGGGCGTCCGCCGCCAAATAGGTCCTCGAAGATCCCGCCGCCGCCAAACACCTCGCGGAAGATCTCAAAGGGATCGTGGAATCCCCCTCCGCCGTAAGCGCCGGCGCGGCGATCGAACGCTGCGTGGCCATGCTGATCGTACAGCGCGCGTTTCTGCGGATCACTCAGGATTTCATAAGCTTCGCCGAGTTCCTTAAACCTCTCCTCGGCTGTTTTGTCACCCGGGTTCTTGTCCGGATGGTACTTAACTGCGGACCTGCGGTACGCCTTCTTGATTTCATCGGCGTCCGCGGTTCGCTCGACGCCGAGAACCTCGTAGCAATCGCGTTTGGCCATGGCTCAGGCGGTGGGTTGCTTGGACACCACCACGCTGGCGGGGCGCAAAAGCCGGCCGCGGTATCTGTAACCTTTGCGAAGCTGCTGCACGACCTGGCCTTCGGGCGCCTCGGACGTTTCCTTTTGTGAGATTGCCTCGTGCAGATGCGGGTCGAACGCTTTGCCCAATGCGTCCACCTCTTCCAAACCGGCCTCAGCCAGCACCGTCTTGAACTGTTGGTTAATCATGCTGACCCCCTCGTAGAGAGATTGGCCGGCCTCAGGTGCGGCCGTTTGGGCTGCCGCCAGGGCAATGTCGAAATTCTCCAACACCGGCAGCAGCTTCTGAAGCAATGCTTCGTTGGCATATTTGATCGCCTCCTGCTTGTCGCGGGCGGCGCGCTTCTTGAAATTCTCAAAATCCGCACTGGTGCGCAGAAGGCGATCCCAGTGCTCATCCGCCTTGGCCGCGCGTTCCTTCAGTTCGCTCAATTGCTCCGGGGTCACCGTGGCCGGCTCAACCGGCACGAGTGGCTCCGTTGCCGGGAGCGGATCGTCCGCTCCAGGCTGTTTCTCAGTGTGCATGTTGGTTCGTTTCATAGAAGTTGGCTACTCAATTGCCAAATTCAATGGTGTCAGAATAGACGAAAGGGTGCCGTCGGGCAACTTGCTTATGCCGGCGTGCCTTGCGCCCCGTCAACCGGTGCTCGATTGGGGGTTGGCCGGGCTGAAAAGGGGTTCCGGATGAGGCCCCAATCGCGGTGCTATCTGGGCTCGATCACTCGCTTGAATTCGGGCAGTTGGCGGAGCGATGCCAGCCGCGGGTCTTCCATGACTTTGGTGCGCAAATCAAGCGCCTTGGGGTCCTGTTTCAGCCTGCGGTCGCTCAGTTCCAGGGCATGGCGAAGCGCCGGAATAGCCTGCTGGGGCTTGCCCATAATCGCCTTGAAGGCGGCTGAGTCGTACCACACCTCCGGTTTGTCTGGCGACAATACTGTCAACCGGTCGAGGGCGGTTTCCAGCTTTGGGTAGTTGGTGAGGGTCGCGTAATGCTGGGCTGCCTCCAGCACGGCGTTGGCAGTTGCCTTGGGGTGCTCGAGCACTCGGTCCAGAGCCTGCACCGCTGCATCGGGCATCTCCAGGCGCTGATACCCTTCGGCAAGGCCAATGGCCGCGGCGAAATCAGTCGGGGACGCGCGCACTTGTGCTTCAAGCCGCGTGACTGTCCGGCGCAGTCCGTTGGTATTTCCGAAGCTTGCGTAGGCCTGGAGCAGGGCGCGGAACGCGTCCGTTTCGGCATGGGGATGGTTCAGCACCCGGTCCAGCACCTCAGCCGTCCGGTCAGGCTGATGCGCCTGGAGGTAGGCCGCCGCCAAGTTAAAAGCCGCCTGGAAGTTGGTCGGGTTCTCGTTCGCTGCCTGCTCCAACTGCTCCAGGGTTAGTTGCTTGGGGTTGACCACCGCCTGCCGCTTGCTGATCTCTTTTAGGTTTTTCACCACGTCAGCAACCTGCTGGTTGTAGGGATCGAGCTTCTGGCAGGTCATGGCGATCAGCAGCGCGTCGTCCACCCGCTGCTGGCCGAGCAGCAGGTTCACGTAATGGAACACTGCTTCCGGGCTGTACGGACAGAAGGCGACCGCCTGCCGAAAGGCGAAATCCGCTTCCTTGATCATTCGTTGCCGGACGGTTGGGTCCTGATTCTCCGGGTCGTTAATGCGCCAGGCGTAAACGCCGGCAATTGCGCTGCGCAATTTGGAAAAGGACTTCTGCGCCTGGTCGTCGCGGAGGAATTTCCGGTCTCCTTTGAAGCCTCGCAAGTTGCGGCGCAGATACACCTTCTCCACAAACGCCGCGATCTCCTCGACGCTGGTGTCGTAGGTGATCCAGTTGCCGATCAGGCGCTGCGAATACTGCGCCCAGAACTCGTGGTCTCGCCGGACTATCTCCTCAGACAATTCTCGCAGCGGCTGGCGGTTGATCTTCATAATGATGCCGTAAGGCATCAGGTGCCGATACATCCATTTAAGCGGCAGGCTCTCCTCGACGAAGAACTCATGCTTCGGATTCCGGTCGAAGATCACCTTTGCCAGGAGGGCGTTGATGCTCATGATTGAGACCTGGCCGGAAACCTGCACCTTGTCTCCGACGCGTTTCACGCCCTCACCGGGTTCGAGCTGATCAAGCTCCAGCCGACGCGCGGCGTCCGAGAGGTAGTCAGTGTAACAGCGATCCGAATCCTCAGGTGTGGGAATGTAGATTTCGCGGTCGGGGTAGATCCCGCCCATACTGCGGGCGATCTCTTTGGGGTAAGCCGCCTCCAGCAGCAGCCGATTGAGCCGGATTCGCGTCCAGCTCTGCGGATTCTCCTTGATGAAGTCGGTCAGGTATTTCGACAGCGCCACGTCTTTGAACCGGTCCGGCTCGAAGAGCGGGCCGCTCCTGGACAACTCGGCGATCGCAGCTCGGAGTTGGTCCAGCCGCCGGTGCAGGTTTTCGGACTTGCTGCCGTCCGCGATCTGCTGCTCCACGGAGGTCTTCTCCCGCTGTTGGGCATCCAGGACCTCCCTGACATTCAATTCCCGCTCCAGCAAACGGTTTAGGTCTTGGGCCAGGCTCGAGCGCAAACTTGCCTCGCCGCCCGGGGTTGCCAGCAGGCGCTGGGTTTTGGGGCTGAGGTTGTCGTAAAGGTACTTGGATAGCGGGTCCTGTTGCGGTTTGGGGCGCAGCTTCGACGCCAAAGTGGATAGGTTAATGAAGTCCTTGTCCCCGAACCAAGAAGTGTAAACGCGCCGATGCTTCTCCACCCGGGCGCCCAGGTCGGAGAAGAAACGATCCAGCGGTGCCACTGTCCGGGCGAGCCAATTCGTCCGGTAGTTCTGCTTACGCTCCTCGGCCGGCCGGAGAAGTTCCTGGAAGAAGGGGGGATCAATCTGGGTGCTGCGGTTGTACTGGGCGCGGATGTAACACTGGTAAGTGCTGTCAGCCAGGGCGTTCTGGGTGATGATGTAGACATCGCGGCGGTCGAAGTTCTGGTCCTGTTTGGGCTGGCACGCGTGTGGAATGAAGCTCTCGCAGAAAATCATGTAGGTGGGGCAGAAACGGCCGGGATCCGTGCCGCCAAACAGCACGGCATCCCTGGTCATTTCCGGGTAAAGCGGCTTGCCTTCGGCGCTTTTAAACGGCGGGGTAAACATGTCGTGGCCGAACCAGTAACCGAACCAGTGATTGCGTTGTTCGTTATCGGACCAGTGGGTGAGGATGGGGTAGAGGGGCATTAGCGCGAAGACTGCGAGAGTGATGCCCAACGGCGCCCGCTGGCGATATAATAGAACCGCAACCAGATACGCCAACGCCAGGCCGATCAGGATTAGACCCGCGTAAACCGGCAGCCCGTACTGGTCCTTGTTCGTGAATGTGCTGCCGACAAGGGACAACAGAGCCGCCAGCCCAATGCTTGATCCTTCGCCGAAGTAGGTGTTCTCTGTCAGTTCAGCGAGCGAGTAGATCGCCAACGCGACGGCTACTCCCCCTCCCGTCAGCGCCCAGCGGCGGAATTGCTGGTAATGCGTCGCCATGAAAGCGGCCACCAGGGTAAGACCGTAGCCGACGAACAGGGCCACCAGCGTGTGTGAAGCAGTGAAGAAAGTGCGGTTAAGCTCGCGGGCGGCGCGGTCGGGAGACGGATTGAGCAGAATAAGCAGTAGCACCCCCAGGCAGAGGTAGATGGAGGCCAGGCCGATCAGCCAGGCGCGCTCCCGGCGCCTCATCTTGGGGAAGAACAAAAAGGGCACCAGCGCCAGGAATACATAGACCCAGTTGAATTCGTCCACGATGCCCTGACCCATGCTGGCCAACTGCGCGGCGAAGACCAGGGGCTGATGGAAAACGTCGCTTGGATTGGCTCTTTCGTACTGGCCTCGCGAGAAGGCGTGGATGAAGCCCTCCACTGTTCGCGGGTAACCCCATTGCATGGGCGGGTTGGTCATGCCTGCCAGCGGCATGTAGAAGTAGAACGCGGCTCCGAGCAGCCAGGCGACGCCGCAGAGAATGACCACCCACCACTCCCGTCCCAGCTTGCGCGTCAGCCAGGCCAGCCACAAGAACACCGCCAGCAGCGCCAAGGCGAGGGCTACTCCTATTGCCTGACCGCCCAGCGCGCCCGCGGCCGCCATCAAACACCCCGCAAGCAGCAGGTCGCGGCCGAGCTCAAGCCTGCGCTCGCGCGCCGTTGTGCCGGCGCCGGCGCTGGTGAGGTAAGTAAACCACAAATAGGCCAGGATGGAGCAGATCCCGACGGCATTGAAGATGGTGAACACCGCGGGGTTGTGCTCGAGGCCAGTCAGAATGTGTCGCTTGGTCAAAAGCAGACCGCACAAATAGACAATGCTGTTGCCCAGGAAGAAACTTCGGCCCAAGCGGAAGTCGGCAGCCGCTACGGTGATCTCGATGCCAATAGCGGCGACGATCAAGGTCTGATGGTTGGTAAAACAAAGGCCGTGGAAGAAGAGGGCGTAGTACAGGTAACGCCGTTGGTGGGGCGCGTAGATCCAGCGCAGCAGACAGACCAGGACGACCATCAGCGACGCGACGCTGAAGGCATAGACTTCCACGATTACCGACTGGCTCCACATGAAGCCGTTGTAGCCGATCAGCATGCCGGCCACGAAGCCCGAGACCATGCAGATCGCGTTCTCCCAACGCCCCGCCATCGCCTTGAGTTCCTCGATGCCTTCCACCAGGAGACTGCCGCCCCGCGACACCAGCAGGCCGAGCAGCCCCGCAGCGAGAGCGCCGCCGGTGGCTTCGGCCAGCGCCACGCGCCAGGCGATATTCTTGAACGGTAATAACACCGTCCACAGCCAGGTGTAGAGCGTCCAGAAAGGATAGCCGGGGGGGTGGGGAATCCCGGCGTAATACGACCCCGTGGCCAGTTCGCCCGAATCCTCGAGCGTCAACTCGGGAGCCAGCGTCAGGTAATATCCAATCCAGACCCCGGCAAAAGTGATCAGGCAAGTTAGCCAATCAATGCGGCGGAAGAGTGGCGGTGGGGTGGCTGGACTCCCGGAGGCCGCAGATAGTGATGTGGAGGCGCTCAAGGTCGGCAGTCAACATTCCGCAGCCAGGCACCGGCTTTCTTGCTTCGTGAGAAGGCGTTGGCGGGCAGGTTGTTCCGTTCGGCCTGGACGCCGCCGGGCAGGTAGGCCGCGGCGCTTTGGTTGCTTAGGATCATCGCAACCATGGGCCCGGGGCTGGCCGAACCAGATAGAGTCGGCCCGTAGCGCTGGTTGAACACCACGCACAACAGCATCAGTCCCGCCGTTGCCGGCGCCAGCCAGCTGAACCGGAATGGAAGCAGCGCCTCATCAGCCGCGGGGCCGGCCGCAAACAGCCGCCGCTCAAGCCCCGCTGAGGGGGGGCGCGGCGTCCACGAGAACAATCGTGTCTCCAATTCGTCCATCTCGTTCATCAAGTGCTCCTTTCAAATGCTGTCTCAACTTCTGCAGGCCATAGCGGTAGCGGCCTGCCGCTGTATTGGGCGAGATCTCCAGCAGCTCGCCGATCTCTTCAAAGGTGTGCGCGTGCCAAACCTTCAGGACGATGACTTCCCGCTGTTCCTGTGGCAGCATGGACAGCCCTCGCATCGCTGCCCGTTCGGCCAGGCTATCCCCAGGTGACCGCTCGAACCAGCGGCGCGACTCCAGCTCGCGTGTCAGCCGCCGCCATAGTCCGCGCCGGTAGTTCATGGCCCGGTTGCGGAAACTCCGCACGCAATAGCGCTCCGGCAACTCAGGCGCCTGCGAGCGTTGCATCAAGGCGACGAAGGTCTCCTGCAGGACATCCTCGGCCTCTCCATGTGAAAGGCCCAGCGCCCGTCCGTACAGAATAAGCTCGGACGCTTTCGCGCGATATAACGTTTCGCACCACCCGGCTGGTTCAGCGACGCTCACAAGTTCACCCCAATAGACAATAAGAATCCAAAATCTGTATAAATTTCTTTAGGACGCGAAAGCTATGCGGCGCGGGGGAATGTGGAAAGCCAGGAATCAACGGCTTCTTTTGGCTCTTCGCGGACTTCCGGAGGATCCCGATGGCGATTCGTCGCTTCGCAATCCCAATCTTACCTCCGGTACCCCCGCCGGACAGGCGACAACGCCGTTGCGGCGGCTGCGCACCCAGGCGTTGGCTTGTGGATGGTTTGTTAGTGCCGTGGTGCTACGGTGTGTATCCCATGGGGAGCGCTCCCCATGGGATACACACCGTAGCAGCAGCGTGCCGCCACCGTAACCCCAAGCCCAGGGTGCCGGGGTCAGCGGGGACTGGAAAAGGCAGGTCGGCAGCATCACTGTCCAAAAAATGGACAGTGCACGGGCCAGGAATTGGGAGGGCCCATCCAATTCCGGCTGGGGAGCAGTATTACCATTTAATTGCCCTAGACCGTAAGAGGATTTCTCCTGACAATCCAAGCATGATCTCGCGAGTCAGGTCCGAGCAGCTGTTTGCCGAGGCGCTGAAGTATATGCCCGGTGGGGTGAACTCGCCAGTGCGGGCGTTTCGGGCGGTGAGCGGCCAGCCGTTCTTCGTCAACCGGGCCAAGAGGGCGCGAGTGTGGGACGTGGACGGTAACGAATACTTGGATTACGTCGGCACCTGGGGGCCGGCGATCCTCGGACACTCGCATCCCAGGATTATCGTTGCGGTGCGGGCGGCGGCGCTGGACGGGACGAGCTTCGGGATACCGAACCCATTCGAGGTGCAGTTGGCAAAGATGATCTGCGCGTGGGTGCCGAGCGTGCGGAAGGTGCGGATGTGCAATTCCGGAACCGAAGCTTGCATGTCAGCCATCCGCCTGGCTCGTGGGTTTACCCAACGGGATAAGATCATCAAGTTTGACGGGTGCTATCATGGGCACGCGGATTCGCTATTGGTGAAGGCCGGGTCGGGCGCGCTCACATTCGGCAATCCCGACAGCGCCGGGGTGCCAGCGTCCTTCACGCAGCACACGATTGTGCTGCCGTTTAATGACCCTGAGGCGGTCAAGGCGGCGTTTGCGGCTAATAAAGGGCAGGTGGCGGGGATCATCGTGGAGCCCGTGCCGGGCAACGCCGGATTATATCTGCCGAAGCCGGGCTATTTGGAGTTTCTACGCGACGTCACGGCAGCGAACAGCGCGCTGCTAATTTTCGACGAGGTGATGACAGGCTTTCGGCTGGCCAGGGGTGGCGCGCAAGAGCGCTTCGGCATCACGCCGGACCTAAGCTGCTTCGGGAAGGTGATCGGGGGCGGCCTGCCGGTGGGGGCGTTCGGCGGGCGCGCTGAGATCATGGACTGCCTCGCGCCGATGGGGCCGGTGTATCAGGCGGGAACGTTGAGCGGGAACCCGCTGGCAATGGCGGCGGGCATCGCGGCGCTGGAAGAGCTGGCCGCGAGCGACGCCTACACAAAGCTGGAACAGCTCGGCTCCGCGCTCGAAGCCGGAATGGGCGAAGCTGCGAAATCCGCCGGCGTGCCAGTGCATTTCAGCCGCTGCGGCTCCATGTTCTGCGGCTACTTCGCGAGCGAGCCGGTACATAACGTCGCCGAAGCAATGAAGAGCGACCGGGCGCGCTTCGCGAAGTACTTTCACGGAATGCTGGCGGAGGGAATCTACCTGGCGCCGTCGCAGTTCGAGGCGGGCTTCCTCTCGACGGCGCACACCGCGGCGGACATCGAGCGAACGGTGGCCGCGGCGGCCCGGGTGATGAAGACGCTTTAGCTTACGTATCGGCTCAGACTACATTGAACACATGCGCATCCTTGCGATTGACCACGGCAGCCGGCGTATCGGCATCGCCGTCAGCGACGAGCTGAAGATGATTGCCCAGCCGCTGGAGTTTATCCCCGCGGAGCCGTTTGCCGGTTTTCTGGGGCGGCTCCAGGAGTTGCTGCGGGAAAAGGAGGTGGAGCTGATCCTCGTCGGCCTGCCGCGCAACATGGACGGCAGCTTCGGGCCGGCCGCGCAGAAGGTGCAAGAGTTTGTCGCCGCTCTAAAGGGCAGCGTCACTGTGCCGATCAAGACGTGGGATGAGCGGCTGACTTCGGTCCAGGCTAACCGCATCCTGATCCAGGGCAACGTGCGGCGCGACAAGCGCAAGGAGAAGGTGGACAAGATGGCCGCGGCGATCCTGCTGCAAAGTTACCTGGATGGCCGGGCCGCCTGACCGTTTGTGGATACGCTGAAGTTCAAGCTGACCATTGCCTACGACGGCACCGCCTACGCAGGTTGGCAGGTGCAGAAGATCGGCACGGGGGTGCAGGAGAAGATTGAGGCGGCGCTGGCCCGGCTGTTTCCAAGCCGCCCGCGCGTGCACAGTTCCAGCCGCACCGATACGGGAGTGCATGCACTGGGCATGGTGGCGCATTTCGAGGCTCCGCGCGCGGAGTGCCGGATGTCCCCGCGCAAGCTGGCGTTGGCGCTCAATGCCTGGCTGCCCGAAGATATTCGCGTGGTTGTCGCGGCCCGCTCGCGGCGCGGCTTTCACGCGCGCTTCGACGCGTCGGGCAAGCAGTATCGCTACTTTGTGTGGAACCACCCGGCGATGAATCCCCTCCTGCGACATACGGCTTGGCACGTGCCCCGTCCCCTCAACTTGCGGGCGATCCGAGCCGCGGCGGCGGTGTTTGTGGGCCGCCACGACTTTCAGTCTTTCGCCGCAAATCCTGGTTACAAGAAGGCCTCCACCGTCCGCACCCTGACGCGGTGCGAACTCAAACGGCAGGGGCAGCGCCTGACCATTGTCATCGAGGGCGACGGATTTCTTTACAAAATGTGCCGCGGCATCGTCGGAACGCTGGTGCAAGCGGGATTGGGCAAATTCGCGGCGGATGAGGTGCGCCGGATGCTTGCCAGGCGGGATCGGCGGGTGGCGGGCATGACCGCACCGGCGCATGGGCTGGTGCTTTGGAAGGTGTTGTATCGGAAAGGACAGGGGAGAGGGGCGGCCGGCAAGTCCAGGGCACCGGGCTCCGAACAAGCAGGTGGCCAGAGCCTCGTTGGGTCGGCTGCCACTTGATCCATGCAGATCGTTCTGCTCGAACCGGAAATCCCGCCTAACACGGGCAATGTGGCGCGGCTGTGCGCGGCCACCAGAAGCGCGCTGCATCTGATCGAGCCGTTCGGATTCAAGCTGGACGACGCGCAACTTCGGCGCGCCGGCATGGATTACTGGCGGCAAGTCCAGTGGCGGCGATGGCAGAGCTGGGCGGCCTTTCAACAGACACTACCACAGGGGGCGCGGCTGTGGTTTATTGAGTCAGACGGGCCGCGGCTCTACACGGAAGCCAGCTTCGCGTCGGATGACTACCTCGTCTTCGGTCGGGAGACCGCCGGTCTGCCGAAGAGACTCCTGCAGGAAAACCTCAGCGGCTGGTTGCGCATTCCCATGTTTCACACCCAGGCCCGGTCGCTGAACCTCTCCAATTGCGTGGCGCTGGTGTTGTTTGAGGCCTTGCGCCAGCAGGGATTCAAGGGTGAGGTCTGACTGGGGCTCAGGCTGCCTCCTCAGAGCTTCGCTTCAGCATCCCGGATCAGCGCCATCACTTGTTCTGGCTGGTCGGCAGCTAACAGGGCTTGCCGCAGTCTGGCATCGCGAAGCAGGCGGGTAAGGCGGGCTAGGATTGTCAGGTGCTGGGTGACCGTGGGGGCGACCAGCAAGAAGAACAGCCGCGCGGGAACGCTGTCAATGGCGTCGTAGGGGATACCCCGCGGGTGCCGGCCAAAGGCCACCATCGGCTGATCCGTCAGGCCTACCAGCGCGTTGCGCGCGTGGGGGAGGGCGATACCATCGCCTATGCCGGTACTGTGCAGTTGCTCGCGCTCGCGGAGGGCGCGCAACAGTGTCTGGCGGGCCTCGGGCCGTTTGGCGAGCTGCGGAATCTGGTCCACCAACTCGCTGAGCACGGAGTCACGGTCCGGACTTTGCAGGTCCAGGTTAATGGTGGCCGGCGACAGCAAATTGCTAAGGACGACCGAATTGGGACTTGTCATAAGCGGCCAATATTACGTCGGCCAGTGCGGAAACAGAAGCAAATGTTCGCTCGCACTGCGGTGGTGACGCGTTGACCGCGGTCGGTT
The DNA here is from genome assembly GCA_035452965.1 of Candidatus Paceibacterota bacterium. Taxonomy (NCBI): domain Bacteria; kingdom Bacillati; phylum Minisyncoccota; species Minisyncoccota bacterium. Next base: position 154,194 of record DAOTCE010000005.1, read on the forward strand.
GAGAGGGTCCGGGCTTGTTTATGGGCCGGTGACGATGCGGAGATTGCCCGGTGGCGCCGGTCGGGAGACGGCGGGCGCTTGCGGTTTGTCAAGCGCGTCATACAGGGTCCAGGCTTTGGCGATGTCGCCGCTTTCCAGAGCGTCGAGCGCCGCGGTTTTGACCTGCTGTCCCTCGAGCGGCGGGCGGTATCGGCCCCACTCGCTTTGCAGGAACCTGTAGTCCACTACAGCGGTGCGAAGCTCGTGCGCGAGTTGCGCTGCGCGTGGCTGTGGGTTGTCGGAAAGACTCCGCGCCACCTCGGCAATGACACCTGCGGGCACTTCGAACTTGCCGGCCAGGATCTCTGTTTCCCGGGCGGAGAGCTGAGGGAAACGAGTGATGTCAGTCTTAACGGTGCCGCCTACCTCAAGTGTGGTTTCGCTCGTCACGGTGATGGGGGCCAGTTGTGCCTGGCGGGCAAATGCCTGGTAACGCCGCATCTGGTGGCCTTGAGGCTCATTGGAGTGTGTCCGGACTTGTGCCGGTTCGCCATTCGATTGGTCAGTAGGGAGAGCCTCGGCTGCTCGGGCAGCTGGCGGGCTGCAGAGCAGAAATGTGCACACCATAGGACTGCAAAAAGCCGCCAGGGCCAGGGGAATGTCTCGGCTCATATTGAGTTTAGCGGCTCCTCGCCGCCTCGAGATGACTGCTTGGTTCGATTTCGGTATCTTCATGTCTGCCTTTGGGGGCCAGTCGCGCACCGAAAGGCCGCGATTAACCGTGCCCAACCCGCGCTCTTACAGTGTCGAACCATCCGCTGGGACCGTCAATCCGCAGTAGTGCGGACGCGGGTGTCGGGTTGTTTCCCGCAGGTCGAAAGGGAGGCGAAGTCTACGGCGCCCGGTGTTCGAGCGCCTTTAGGAAGGCGATCGCATCGCCTGAGCCGCTGCTGGCCGCGCGGCGCATCCATTCCATGCCCAGCTTTTCGTCCTTGCCGGTGCCTTTGCCCTCCAAATACGCCTTGGCCAGGAGATATTGCATGTACGGGTTGCTGTCAGTGGCCCGGGCTTTGCGCGCCTCGAATTCGGCTTTGGCTGCGGAGTCCGCCGGTGGCTGACTTAGCGACGTGACCAGGTTCCGACAGGCCGCCGCGACGCGCTCCAGCACGGTCGTTTCCTCCTTGTTGAGAGACACGTTTTCGTAAGCGTTGACGGTCTCAAACACGCCGCCCGACGAGAAGGTTTTGAGGCCTTCCCTGACCAAGAGGGCATTCGTGCCCGAGCCATCGGATGCCCCGCGGCCGAAGTTCATCACGAACATGGTGGATTGATTGTCCTGGATTAGCGCGTCGCCGTTGGTGTCGCACCGTAGCACCTTGTAAGCGGGGACGACGCGCAGGGGCCTGTTCAGAGTCGGGGTGAAATTCTGGTTCGTGGTGGAGAAAGGCAGGAGCAGCTTTTTCTGCCAGGTCTCGCCAATGCCGCACGCGGCGATGAGCCTGGCAGCGAGGGCATGCCTTGTTTCCTGATTGGTCAGGGCCACATACTGTGACCTGGCTGCTTTCATGGCTTCCAAGTGCTGGGCTTGGGTCTCATTCCTGGGCTGGAAGTAGAGCGCGCCATTATAGCTGAACCACCAGGCTGGACTGTAAACCGAGGCAAGGCACTCCACAAAGTGCTTCTGCTCGCGAAGCATCTGGCTGTTCAAGCCGTTTGCCGCGGGACCGCCGTTGGTGGCCTGGGCCGCGATCCCGAGGTTCAGGACCAGGCAGCCGGCGACCGCGAGCACTTGCTTCTTCATCCTGCCCGTAAGTTAGGCATGAGGTTGGCGCTGTCAATGCCGCCGGGCGTCTTGGGCAGCATTCGCAGCTCCGGCAACCCGGGCTTCCGTTGGGCCCGCGGCCGGCGCGGAGGAAGCGTGTATAAACAGGGAAACACCCGCTTGTGTTCCGCTCATATTCAGCCTGGCGGCGCGGAACCACCGCGAATGTGTGGGTTGGGGGGCCCCGGTCTTGTGAAACCGCTGACTTCGTCTCAGTTCACTGGGAATTGAGCAACAGGCGCTCGATTTCCGCATAAGTGTTAACGACGTGGGTAGCGTGGCGTAATTCGCCGGCTGGGTGGGTATTGGCGATGGCAATCACCGTCATGCCCGCGGCGAGGCCTGCGGCAATCCCGGGCTTGGAGTCCTCGATGACGCAGCAGGCTTGTGGCGGCATTTTGAGTAGCTCGGCTGCGCGGAGGAAAATGTCCGGAGCCGGTTTGCCGACCAGGACATCCAGGCAGGTAACAACCGCGGAGAAGAAGCGGCCCAGTTGCTTGAGTTTCAGGACCTCCTCAACTACCGGCCCTTCGGAGCCAGATGCCAACGCCAGCGTGTACCGGGCGGCGAGTTGTTCGAGCAGCTTCGTTACGCCGTCAAACACCGGCTGCTCGCGGCGGATAATCTCGATCATGACTTGCCGTTTCCGAACGAGCAGGTCTTCCGGCGACTGCGGTGCCTTTTGCCGGGCGACGAAGTCCACCCAAAACTCCTGGTCGGACCGCCCGATGTAGTCGGCAAAGTTGATAGCGAGCTTGTCGCCGTAGCCGATTTCCCGCGCCACGTCGAGGAACGCGCGTTCGTGGAGCGGCTCGCTGTCCACGATTACGCCGTCCATGTCGAAGATAACAGCCTGGACTTGTTGCATACGAGGTCGCGGACGATACTGGACGCCCGCGGGCAAGGCACGCTCAAAGCATGGGTGTGGGGCCTGGGCCGAGCTGGATGGTCCAATCGCGCACCAGGTCGGGGAGCTTGCAGCGATCGCAGATGGCGTTGGAGTGATCGCAGAAGTCGCGCACCATTTGGATCAGGCCCTGCTGCGCGGCGGCGCCGGGCAGGGCGCGCGGGGAGGTGGTGCCGAGCAGGCGTTGGCGGGCGAGGCGAAGGGTGGAGTTGTCCTCGGCCGGCGGCCAGGCGAGATAGCGGTGTTCGAGCGTGCGCTGTACCACGGTATTCTTCCCCTCAGCGGCGCGAATCCAAAGCCAGGGCAGGACGACGTTGACCGCCAAATCCGTTACGCGCGCAGCGCCCAGCAGCGGCTGAGCCTTCTTGAGCCTGGGTGAACGGAGTGTGTAATGCCAGGACCAGAAGTCGTTCGGCTCGACCTGCAAAGTGTCGAGCAGCGAGCCGGCCAGGGCCGAATCCGGCACCTCGCGTGCGCACCAGCTTTCCAGCTTCGCCGCGAGATTGGCGTCCATTGACCAGCGCGCGGCCAGGGCGACGCGGCGTTGCGGATGATTGGTGGGGCGCGAGCCGTACAAGCGCCAGAGCGAGCGCGGCAGGATGCAGTCGGCAAATTCGTCGCGCTCGCGCCACCACTGGTCCCAGACCCCACGGATGAAGTGGTCGGTGCCCGTTTGCGAGCGGGTCAGTTCGGTGGGCAACAGTCCGCTGATGCCGAGCAGGCGCGCCTGCAAGGCAGGCAGTTGAATGCCCGGCGTATGCCAGCGCGGGCGGAGTTCGGCCAGGCGCTGCATCGCCCAGACGTTGTGTTTGTAACCCAGGCCGCGGAAAAGTCCTTCCCAGAGCGCTTGCTCCCAACCGGCGCACCGGGCGCGGGCCTGGAACTGGGCGGCCTTGCTCTGCAAGCGGACGTGTGCCGCCTGGTGGAGCAGGTCCAGCAATTGTGGCTGCTGCAGGGTGCGCAACGGGGCGCAACATTCACCGCGCAACTCCTCCGGCAGTTCCTGCGCCGCTTCGCCGCCGAGCCACAAGCTCAGCTCACCGAGCGGCGCGTCGAGGGCCTGCCGCAGGGCCAGCGTGGGGGGTGCGCCGGCGGCTGACTGTTCGCTTTCCCAAACCACATGCAGGATCACATTCCGAAAGGCAGGGTTGCGGTCATGCCCGTGAGCGCGCCAGCCGCTGGAGCGGAGGTCGACCTCCACGTCGCCGGTTTGCGGCGGCGCGGCGCCTATCTGCACGAGCGCGCCGCGGAAATCCGGCCCGCCTTCGACGCTGCGGAAGCCGGGATGAAGGATTTGAACAGGTTCGTCGTCTAGTGTTTTGAGTTGCTCGCGGACCAGGCGCTGGTGCTGCCAGATGGTTTGCAGGAGGCGTTCGGGCGGCGAGTCGCGGTTGTCGCGCAGAACGGGGATCACCCCGCATCGCACGCGCCACTGGGCGTAAAAGCTGGCCTGAACCGGAGGCACCTTGGCATTGCTTTTGCGCCGTTGCGGATGCAAAGTCAAGCCTCGGATACGGCGCGTGCCGCGTCCGGAAAGAAGATTGAATGCATCCAAAGCCGGGTTTGACTGTTGTTATGATGATGATAGTGGATAGACACGAACGACGAAGCCAGATGCCGATGTGGTTGCTGGCAGGGTGCCTGTTGGGATGGGCGACGGGCGCCCAGGGGCAAACAGCGCTGACGGATGTCCGTCGCGATGCCGTCGTGGCCGCGGTCGAGAAGGTGTTGCCTAGCGTGGTGAACATCGCCACGGAGACGATCATCCATGTCCGCGACCCATTCGAGGAGTTCTTCCGCCAGTTCTGGGACCCGTATCACCGGCGCCAGCCGCCCAATTCCATGTACAGTCTTGGCTCGGGGGTCATCATTGATGAGGAGGGCTATTTGCTGACCAATGATCACGTCGTGCGGCGAGCGGACAAGATCACCGTGAAGTTCTGCACCGGCACCAACGCCTACACCGCCACGGTGGTCGCGAGCGATCCGAAGACCGACGTGGCATTGCTCCGGTTAAACGGCCAGGCGGGAGAGAAGTTCAGAGCGATCCAGTTCGCACGCGAGGATGACTTACTGCTGGGGGAAACAGTGCTGGCGCTGGGCAACCCCTTCGGGCTCGGCGGTTCGGTCAGCCGGGGCATACTCAGCTCGAAGAGCCGCGTGCTGCCCAAGGAGGGCCAGCCGTTAGACATCCCGAACTGGCTGCAGACTGACGCCCCGATCAATGTAGGCAACAGCGGCGGGCCGCTCGTCAATCTGCGCGGCGAATTGATTGGCATCAACGTTGCCGTCCTGGGCGAAGTCCATGGCCAGCGGGCGCAGGGAATCGGTTTTGCCATTCCCATCCGGCGCGTGCTGGAGGCGCTGTCCGACATCTTTCCGACCGAGTTCGTGAAGGCGTATTGGTTTGGCGCTCGGGTGAAGGTGGGAACGACGCCATTGGTGATCACCAGCGTGCAGTCGCAGAGCCCGGCCGGCAAGGCCGGCTTGAGAGTGGGTGATGCCATCTTGCAGGTAAACGGCAAGACGCCCAAGAGCTTCATTGATTTCGCCGACCTGCTGGCTGCCGGGCCGGGGTCCAAGGTAACCCTGGCCATTCGTCGTGGTGGGGCGCCCAAGGAGATTGCGGTGCAGTTGGTGACGGAGAAGTCCGTGTTCAACGCAGAGCTGATCCGCGACCTGACAGGGCTGGATCTCGTGGAATTGACCCCGCAGCAGGAGGCCCGCTACGGCGTGGGAGCATCTGATGCGTACTTCATCGCGGGGGTGCAGGAGGACAGCCCGGCCGCGGCGGCCGGACTGCAGCGGGGCATTCTGGTGACGGCCTTGGACGGGCAATCGCCGGCAGATCTTTGCGCCGCCGCGAAGCTGCTTTACGCCAAGAAGAAAGGCGATCGGGTCCAGGTCGAAATCGCGGTGCCGCAGCGCATGGGCAATTTCAACATCCTGCGCCAGGGGGCGGTGGAATTGGCAAGGCGCTAGGCTGAGAATTTATTGGCCCCGGCAGGCGCCCTTCAACTAGACTTTTTGGCGCGCTGAATAGAATGAGCGATGATCTGATGATCGAAGTTGCCAACCTGACCAAACGCTACGCGGGCAATACCGCAGTATCGGATATATCTTTCACGGTCAGCCGGGGCGAGATTGTCGGGTTGTTGGGTCCGAACGGGGCAGGGAAGAGCACGACCATGCGCATACTCTCCTGCTATCTGCCGGCGACCTCGGGCACCGTGCGGGTGGCGGGGCTGGATGTCTTCGAGCAATCGGACGAAGTGCGCCGCAGGATCGGTTACATGCCGGAGAATAACCCGCTGCACCAGGACATGCGCGTGCGGGAATACCTGAAATTTCGGGCCCGGCTGAAAGGCCTTAGCCGCAGAAGATCGCGTGAGCGCGTGGATGAGGTCATGGAGCAATGCGGCCTCGCCGAAGTGAGCCGCCGGATCATCGGCCAGCTCTCCAAGGGATTCCGTCAGCGCGTCGGCCTGGCGGATGCCCTGGTGCACGAACCGGAGTTGATTATCCTCGACGAGCCCACGCTGGGCCTGGACCCAAACCAAATTCGTACCGTGCGCCAGCTCATCAAGGGGCTGGGGGGCACCCACACAGTGCTGATTTCCACCCATATCCTGCCTGAGGTGGAAATGACCTGCCATCGGGTGGTGATTATGTACGACGGGAGAATCCTGGCGGCCGACACGCCGGAGAATCTGCAGAAACTTATGAGCAGCCGCAGCCAGGTGATCGCGGAGATCGCCGCGCCGCCGGCCGAGTTGCGGGAGTGTTGGGCGCAAATGGCCGAGGTGGAGCAGTTCGACGTCTCACCGGCCGAAGGCGAGTATTTTCGCTGTGCGTTGACGCCGCGGGACGGCATGGACTTGCGCCCGCAGATCTTCGCGCTGGTGCGCGGTCGCGGCTGGCCGTTGCGCGAGCTGACTCGCAACCGGCACTCCCTGGAAGACATCTATGTGAGCGTGACGCGGCCCGAAGAGGAGGAGGTCTAATGCGGGCCTATGGAACCCTCGTCCGGCGGGAGCTGGCAGGCTTCTTTCTGTCCCTGGGGGGCTATGTCATCATCGCCGCGGCGCTGTTCATGATGGGCTATAGCTTTATTGTTATCTTCGCCAAGCTGCAGAAGCCGTCGCCGATGCCGGTGACCGAGCTGTTCTACATCACTCCGTTTTTCTGGCTGATCCTGCTGCTGACGACGCCGGTCATCACCATGCGGCTGTTTGCGCTGGAGAAGTTCTCCGGCACTTACGAAACGCTAATGACCGCGCCGGTCAGCGATTTCCAGGTGGTGATGGCCAAATTCACCGCGGCGTTGCTTTTCTACGCGGTGATGTGGTTGCCGTTGCTGGGCTGCCTGCTGCTGGTGCGGCATTATACCAGCGATGCGGCAGCGCTGGATGCTGGGGTGGCCTCGGGGATGTTCCTGGGCTTGCTGTTGCTTGGAGGGGTGTTCATCTCGCTGGGCTGCTTTGCCTCGGCGCTAACCCGTAGCCAGGGCATCGCGGCGATGCTCAGTCTGGTATTCGGCGCGAGCCTGTTTCTGCTGGGCTACCTGGCCAGCCAGCTCCCGGCGTCGGAGAGTTGGCAGGGGCAGGTACTGGGGTGCTTCGCGCTGTTTGAACAGATGCATGACTTTGCGCGGGGCATCGTGGATACCCGGCCGGTAATGCTGCTGGCGAGCCTGACAGTCTTCTTCCTTTTCCTGACGTTGCGGGTCGTTGAAAGCCGTCGCTGGAAATAGCATGGCGACCGACCTTCATCCACGGCCCAGCTTCTCGCCCTATCTGAAGTGGGGCATCGGCCTCCACGTTCTCGTCCTGGCGCTGGTCGTCCTCGCGGTGGTGGTAATGATAAACTATATCAGCCAGGAATATTTTCTCCGTTTCCACTTGAGCACCCGCACGAAAATCGAGCTCTCCCCGCGCACAGTCAGCCTGCTGCGCTCGCTCACCAACCAGGTAAAGGTGACCCTCTATTACGACACTGAGGACGACGACGCGCTTTACAGCACGGTGGCTGAACTGCTCGCCGAATATCGGCTGGTGAATCCGAAGCTCACCGTCCAAACGGTGGATTATGTGCGTGACCCGGGCCTGGCGCAGAAGACCAAGTTGAATTACAGCCTGGCGGCGCCGACGGACAAGAACCTTGTCATCTTCGATTGCGGGGGGAAGGTGAAAGTGGTGGACGGCAATGGATTGGCCCGTTATGTGATCGAGCGAGTGGAGGATCAGGAGTCCCGTGCAAAGGAGCTGAAGTTTCGCCGCAAACCAGCGGCCTTCATGGGCGAGGTTGCTTTCACTGCCGCCCTGCTCGATGTGACGAGTCCCAAGCCGCTCAAGGCCTATTTCCTCCAGGGCCATGGCGAACATCAAATGGACAGCGGTGATGAAGTGAGCGGATATCTGAAATTCGCGTCTATCCTGGAGCAGAACTGCATCAAGCCTGTGGCGCTATCGTTGCTCGGAACCAACGCCGTGCCGGGGGACTGCAATCTGCTGGTGATCGCCGGTCCAAGAGATGGGATTCCCGATGCTGAGTTGGTGAAAATTGAGCGCTACCTCAATCAGGGAGGCCGATTGCTGGCCCTGTTCAATTTCGGCGCGGTCCGCAAGGACACTGGTCTTGAACAGGTCCTGGCGAAGTGGGGTGTGGATGTGGGCCACAATGTCGTTACTGATCCGGATAACACCATTAGGGGAACAGATGTCATCGTCAGCCGGTTTGGCGAGCATCCCCTCGTGAATTCCCTCCAGCACTCACGGCTGCATCTGAGCTGGCCCCGTGCCGTAGGCCGGTTGAAGCTGCAGGCCGACGCTGCCGATGCGCCGCGCGTGGACGAGGTTGCTTTTACGGGTCCCCGGGCTCTGGCATCCGGCGACTCGATCCACAAAGCTCCTTTTCCGTTGCTGGTTGCCGTTGAGAAGGAGACGCTCAGGGACGTCATCACCGAGCATGGCTCAACCCGCATGGTCATCGTTGGCGATTCCGTGTTCCTGGGAAACCTGCAAATCGAATCGGCGGCCAATCGCGATTTCGCCGGCAACGCTGTCAACTGGCTGCTGGAGCGCACGCAGTTGCTCGCGGGTCTGGGGCCGCGTCCTATCACGCAGTATAAGATTGTCATGACCAAGGCGCAATTGCGTCAGGCCCAGTGGGTGCTGCTCGGTGTATTGCCGGGCTCAGCGCTCGCGCTGGGCGGTTTGGTCTGGCTGCGGCGCCGCAGATAATCACCGCGCATGAATCCCCGAAACACTTGGCGATGGATTCTCGTGGCGGTGGCGCTGTTTGCTTTCATCCTCGTCCACCAGAAGTTTCTGCAAGAGGCGGGTGGCGGGCCCGAAAAAGTCCTGCCAAGGCTGCAAGTCGCAGCGGTCCGCAGCGTGCAGGTGCGGCCCGCTGCCAGCCTGGAACTTCGGGCCGAGCGCACCAACGGGACCTGGCAGCTCACCGCCCCTTTGGTATATCCAGCTCAGGGAGTCAGCATCGAACAGCTTCTGATGGAGCTTGGGCGATTGGCACCGGTCGCCTACATCACCGCGCGCGAACTTCAAGGCCGACCCAACACTGACGAGGAGTATGGCTTCGCCGCTCCGCAGGCCTTCGTCGTTATTGAACAGCCCGGTTACACCTACCGGCTGCGAGTGGGGGCGAAGACAGCTCCGGGTGATCAGGTGTTCCTGCAGGTTCTCGGAGTGGAAGGGATTTACGTGGTGGACGCTACATTCCTCAAGAACCTGCCCCGCACCGCCGACGACTGGCGGAATACCGCGTTGGTTGAATTGCATGGTCTTGCGTTGGATTGGCTGGCGGTAACCAACGGATTGAAGGTTTTGGAAATGCGGCGTGATACTACGAACGGGGTATGGCGCATGACGTATCCCCTCCAGGCGCGTGCCAACAACGCCAAAGTCGAGGAGGCCCTGCAGATGATCGAGAGCGTCCGGGTGCGCCAGTTCATTTCCGACGATCCCAAGACTGATCCAGAGACGTATGGGCTGCAACCGCCCGGACTTGAGGTGGCGCTTGGGCAGGGCACCCACACTGTTGCCCGGCTTCAGTTCGGCAAGAGCCCCACCAACGATACCCGACTGGTTTATGGGCGCCGGTTTGGCCTTAATGCCATAGTCGCCGTCCCCAAAGACCTGCTGGCACCGTGGTACGCGTCGGTCAACGACTTTCGCGATCCGTTCCTGATCACGCTGACTGTGCCGGTGGCGGCCGTTGATGTGCGCGGGCAGGAAGCTTTTTCCTTGCGGCAGCAGACCAACGGCCAGTGGCAGGTGCTGCCCCAAGGCCTTCCCGCCGATGCCGGCTTGGTGAAGGAGTTGCTCTCGGGCTTGGGTGCGATGCGAATCGTGGAATTCACCAAGGATGTGGTGATTGCTCCGGACTTGCCTGCCTACGGGCTGGCGTCACCGGCGCGGCAGTACTTCTTGAGGGCGGCGGCGACCAACACACCGGATGGTCCAGCCAACGCGTTGCTGGCCGAGTTGGGTTTCGGGACCAACCAGGCCGACAAAGTCTTCGCGCGCCGCGCGGATGAGAGCTTCGTTTATGCCGTAAAGCTCTCCGACTTCCAGCGCTTGCCTGCGGCCGGATGGCAGATGCGCGAACGCCGGATTTGGAGCTTCTCCACGAACGACGTGAGCGGCCTTCTCATTACACAGCAAGGCCGGACCCGCCAACTCGTCAGGAACGGCCCGCATAGCTGGTCGCTGGCCAGCAATTCCCAGGGAACCATCAACGACCTGGCGGTAGAGGAAACCGTGAGCGGGCTATGCCAGTTGACCGCGGCGGCTTGGCTGGCCCGAGGGGAGCAGGACCGGGTCCGCTTCGGCCTTGCAGACAAGAGCCACCAGATCACGCTCGAACTCAAGAACGGCCAGAAGGCCCTCGTTACATTCGGCAACGAGGCTAATGCTAACGCGCCCTGCGCTGCCACCACGCTGGATGGCGAACTTTGGATATTTGAACTTCCCGCGTGGCTTTACGCTTACGTGCAGCGTTACCTGTCGGTGCCGCCCAATCCATAAGTATGGCGACCCGCCAGAAAGGCCGCTTTTGGCGGACGTGTCGAGTTTGTTTTCGACGCTTCCGCATCACTGTTTGGCTGATCGTCCTCGCCCTGCTCAGCGTCTTGGTTTACCTGAACCAGGTGGGGCTGCCTGAATTTGCCAAGCGCCCGCTGCTCGAGGAACTGCGCGGGCGTGGTGTTGATCTCCAGTTCTCCCGACTGCGTCTGCGTTGGTATCAGGGCATTGTTGCGGAGAATGTCCGCTTCGGGCAAACGGGCGAGTCCTTAAGTCCCCAACTCATGCTCGCGGAGGTGCAGGTGCGCCTTAGTTACATGGCCCTCATGCGGCTTCAATTGCAGGTTGATTCACTCATGCTGCATCGGGGCCGGTTAGTGTGGCCCATCGCGGACACCAATCAGTCGCCTCGACACTTGACCGTGGACAATATCCAGTCCGGCCTGCGTCTTCTTCCTGGCGATGAATGGGCACTCGACCATTTCACGGCGACCTTTGCCGGTGCTCATATTCAGTTGTCAGGCACGGTTTCCAACGCTTCGGCGGTTGGCGAATGGAAGTTGTTCGAAGCGAAGCAGGCGGCGCCCGTTACGATGTGGCGGGACCGTTTGCGACAGGTCGCGGATGCCTTGGAGCAAATCCACTTTTCCACCCCACCGGACTTAAGGCTCAATGTCCAGGGGGACGCGCGTGACCTGACCAGTTTTGCCGTCCACGTGGTGCTGAGCAGCACCAGTGCTGAAACGCCTTGGTGCTCCCTTAACCGGGGCCAGCTCAATGCGCGGCTCTTCCCTGCCAACACCAACGGCCTGTCTGCCGCGGAGCTGAACCTGGCGGCTGGGGAGGCTCAAACACGCTGGGGGGCGGCAACGAACCTGCAGCTTACGGCGCACCTCGCTTCGTTCGAAGCCTTGACCAACCTGGGGAATGCGGAACTGAGCCTCTGCGCCGAGCAAGTTGGCAGCCAGTGGGGGAGCGCCGTCAACGTGCAGCTCGCTGTTCAGATGGCTTCCATGGAGGGGCAGACGAACCTGGTGAACGCTGACCTGACGCTCTCGACAAGCCACACCCAAACTCGCTGGGGCAGCGCTACCAACGCACAGCTCCACGCGACGTGGATTCACTCTCTGACCAATCCCATACCGCTTTCGGGTGCAGGAACGCTGAAGTGTGCCCAGCCGAGCAGCAAGTGGGGCTCCGCGCGGGATTTGCGGATCGAAGCCCGCCTCGCTGAGCCCGTGTACGACGTGCCACCTCGCGCCGATGATTCCTGGGCCTGGTGGGCAAACCTCCAGCCCTACGCGCTGGATTGGCGTTGGCATCTTGCCGGGCTCGAGGCGTCCGGAGTTGAAGTGGACGAGGTGGCCTGCGGCGGGCAGTGGCGCGCGCCCACACTGACCATAACCAATTTGCACACGGCATTAGCTGGGCGACAATTGGATGCCCGCGCCAAACTGGATGTCGCAACGCGCAAGTTGCACCTAGACCTTTCCTCGGACATTGATCCGCACAAGTTGTCTCCAGTGCTCACTGAAGGCGCCCGCCGCTGGCTGGCGCCCTATTACTGGAAGAGTCCGCCCGAGCTGAAAGGGGAGGTGTCGCTGGTCGTCCCCGCATGGACGAACCGCGCACCTGACTGGCGCGGCGAAGTGCAGCCCACACTATGGTTGCAGGGCGAATTCACAGTCAAGCACGGTGGCGCCTACCGCAACGTCCCAGTCTCCACTGCCCAATCGCACCTCTTGTATTCCAACATGGTCTGGCGGCTGCCAGATTTGACCCTCACCCGGCCCGAAGGCCGGCTGGAGCTTGAGCACGAGGCCGATGATCGCACCAGGGATTACTACTTCCGCCTCCACAGCACCATTAACGTGCTCGATCTGCGTCCGCTGTTGCAGCCGCGCCAGCAGCGCGCCCTCGATTACTTTGCCTCAGAACAACCGCCCGTGATTGATGCGGAGATTCGGGGACGATGGCGCGAACCTGAACGGACGGGCATTCGGGGCCGGGTTGCGCTTACTAACTTCACCTTCCGCGGCGAAGCTGCTGACGGATTCCAGGCCGCCCTCCAATATACCAATCGCCTCCTGCTATTCGCAGACGCGCGCCTCCAGCGCGGAGCGCAGCGCCTCAGTGCCGACGGTGTCGCGGCGGACTTTGTGGCCCAGAAAGTGTATCTGACCAACGGCGTCAGCACGGTCGAGCCAATGGTCATCGCACGCGCCATCGGTCCTCACGTCGCCCGCGCGATCGAGCCGTACAGGTTCCGGGATCCCCCGCTTGCCCATGTCCAGGGCACCATTCCGATGCACGGAGAGGATGATGCCGATCTGCATTTTAATCTGAAAGGCAACCAGTTTGAGTGGTGGCGGTTCCGTGTGCCGCAGATCGAGGGGCACGTCCATTGGCTGGGACAGCACTTGACCTTAACCAACGTCCACCTGGCGCTCTACGGCGGCAGCGCTAATGGCTTTGCCCACTTTGATTTTCACCCCCGGCATGAAACGGACTATCGGTTCGACATCGCCACGACAGATACCTCCCTGCAACCGCTGGTGACAGATCTGTTCCTCACGACTAACCACCTGGACGGCACCCTCAATGGCAGGCTGACGGTCTCACACGCCGATACATCCACCCTGCGCACCTGGGATGGTCACGGTAACTTGGCATTGCGGGACGGCCTGATCTGGGACGTCCCGCTCTTCGGCATCTTTTCGAGCGTGCTTAATGGCATAACCCCGGGCCTGGGCAGCAGCCGGGCCAGCGCGGGCACCTGCACTTTCACCATCACGAACGGAATCATCCGCTCCAACGACCTGGAAATCCGTTCGACCGGGATGCGCCTGCAATATCGCGGCACGTTGGACTTCGAGGGTCAAATCAGCGCCCGCGCCGAAGCCGACCTCCTGCGTGACACGTGGCTCGTCGGCCCGGCCTTCAGTACCATGCTATGGCCGGTAGCCAAGCTGTTCGAATACAAGGTTACGGGCACATTGGGCGAGCCTAAGGGCGAGCCGGTCTATCTCCTTCCCAAAGTTGTGCTTTTGCCCTTCCAGTTCCCGTTTCATCCCCTCCGCACCTTGAGGGGACTTCTGCCGGAGGACCTGGGCTCCAGCCGCACCAACGCACTCCCGCTTTACTCGCCCAAAGACAACTGATTCAGGCACCGCTTCCCCCTGCCGGCATGAGCCTCGCCACCCCAACGCCAACTCCCGCCTCGGACGCCTGGTTCGTTACCACCCACTGGTCGGTGGTGCTTTCGGCGCGCGAGAAGGATTCGCCGCAATCGGTGGCCGCCCTCGAAACGCTTTGCCGGACCTACTGGTATCCACTTTATGCGTATCTGCGGCGGCAGGGCCGGCGGCCGCACGACGCGCAAGACCTGACCCAAGGGTTCTTCGCCCGGCTGTTGCAGAAAGACTACCTCCAGGCGGCGGCCCGGGAGAAAGGCAAGTTCCGCACATTTCTGCTGATGGCTCTCAAGCGCTTCGTCGCCAACGAATGGGACCGTGAGCACGCGCAGAAGCGAGGCGGCTTCGCGCCGGTGGTTCCTATTGACCAGGAATTCGCCGAGTCCCGCTTCGCCGCGGACCCCTCCCTCAACGTCCAGCCCGACGTGCTGTATGACCGCCAGTGGGCCATGACCTTGCTGGAGAGGGCCATGTCACAACTGCGGGAGGAGTATGTTGCTTCCGGCCGGGCGAAGCTCTTCGAGTATCTGCAGAGCTGCCTTGTCCGCGACGAGTCGGCGCTGCCATACGGGGAGATAGCGGCCCGTTTGAATCTCACCGAGTCCGCCGTAAAGATGGCCATCCATCGGCTGCGCGCCCGCTACCGCGAAATCCTGCGCGACGAGGTCGCCCATACCGTCTCCTCCCGGGAGGAAGTCGAAGAGGAAGTCCGCCACTTGTTCTCGGCTTTCGGCCCGTAAGTAGCCCTTTTTGGGGCATAATGAATCCCCGGCCATTCGGTTAAATCTCAGTTCCACCACGGCACCGGGTGTTTCTGATCAGCGGCGGTCGCGGAAGCCGTGATCCATAGGGACCCGCTCCGTATACGCACCGTATCCACACCGTATCCACACCGTATCCACACCGTATCCACACCGTAGGTTCATTCGCCTAACCCATTGTGGCTGGTTCACTTACGCCATGGGCGGGGTGGAGCGCCGACATTCCTGTCGGCCCCCTGGTCAACCCTGGGCCGGGCCGACAGGAATGTCGGCGTTCCTGCAATGAACTGAGATGCGCCCCGCGCAAGGGGCGATGCCATTTGACAATCATGCAATGATATAATACATAGTAACATAAGAGCTTAATTACTCGTTCAACAACGAGCCCAGCAAGGCAAACGAAAGGAACAAAATTATGAGGTATATAAGTGCGATCGCAATGAGCGGCGTGGTCATTGGGTTGGTTGGGTGCGCCTCGGCCCCCAAGGTGGTCCTCAACGAAGCTGTCGGCCCTTGTCATAGGGCGTCGGCGCAAAACGCGGGCGACGGATTCGTGCAGGTCTTCTCCGCCCGCGAGCGAGTGCCGATTGACCACAATATCGAGACGTTCTTCTGGAACAACGACTTTGGGAGGAATGAGTTCCTGTACGGGCAGGCTCGTACGCCCTACACGATACTTTCTCAGGACGGCACGGTTATCAAGCGTGTGCGCAATGATCGAGACCTGAATGACGAGCAGCCAGCGCTGGTGGGGCTTTCCCCCGGGCATTACACCGTTGAGGCGCAGGCCGAGAAGGGTGGCGGGACAACCGTGACCGCAGTGGTTCCTTTGGTGGTCGAGTCAGGGCTGACAACCACGGTTGACCTTGAACCGACCTACAGGAGGACCGGCGAAGGAGCGGAGTCGGGAGACGTGGTGCGGTTGGGCGATGGCCGCGTCGTAGGGTGTCGCGCCGAGTTCGGGGTCGGACAGTATGACCCGGCGGCGAGGCTAATCGCTTCAGGCGCGAATCTGTCAGCCAGGCGGTAAGGCCGACGCTCCGGGGATGCGGACGAGCTTGTTCGGCTAAGCTCACATACGCAGTAGCTCCTGCGCTCGAGTAAAGACATCCGCAGGCACGCCAAGGCTGTGCTTGAGGACGACGTCGCGGTCCCAAGGATTGATGATTCGGCTGATCTGCCACCGCTGTCGCAGGGACAGATCCAGCGGGAAGAACCACGGAGAGCAAATTGGCATGTTAATCAGGGGGAAGTCGGTGCCATAAACGAGGCGCCCCCGAAACTCGGGCCGGCGCAGCACCTCGCGGAGTGCCCCGAGCTTATTGATCTGGGTGAGCGAGGAGATGTCCGCATAGAGGTTTGGAAATTCACGCATCAGGGAGGCCAGGCAATCCACGTCGCGTTGGCCGTCATGCCGCCCGGGCCAGGCGGCATGCGCCGCAATGACCGTCACTCCGAGGCTCAGGGGCAGGCGCAGCCGGGCCGGGTCCGCCAGCTCGGCTTTGGACCAGGTGAAAGCATGTTCGTCGCCGGTGTGGACGAGCAAGGGCAGGCGTAGTTCGACCATTCGTTGGTAGAATGGCACAAGGCGTTCGTCCGCCGGGTCAATGAGCTGGATAGATGGCAGCCATTTGACGAGCACCGCGTGGTCGGCCGACGCACGGTCCAGGCGGGCCAGAGCGTCAGGGCGGTAGGGATTGATGCTGGCGCCGAACAAGAGGTTTGTGTGGCGAGCGGCCTGCGCGGCGACGAACTCGTTCGGCACGTAGAACTCGGTGCGGGCCGGGTCGAGGTTGCCCTGCTCATCCACCACACCGTCCAGTGCCAGCACCACGGCGCGACCGACGTGCCGGCTCTGGCCAAGCGTCGCCGAAAGCCGTTCCGCGCACAGAGCGTCCCCCCGTTGTTCGAGCTGCTGACGGGAGACGCCAAAACTGCGGAAATAGAATCCCGCCTTCCAACTCTTCCGCAACCGCTCCGACACAGAGCACCCGCTGCCATCCGCGCCCAGGCCGGCCACGTGGCAGTGCAGGTCCACGAATGGGGCGGCCGGAAGCGGTTCGGGCGGCAGAATTGGGCCCCGGAAAAGCGCCGCGCAGCCCACGAAGCAGAGCGGGATCATCGCTCCCAGGACCAGCGCCGCCCGGGCGCCCGGGTGTCGCCCCATACGTCTCGTGCAAAAATTCATCTTCACCCCTGAACCTTAAGCCGCGCCGCCCCGGCGGAATAATCGAAAGAAATGGCGCGACTATCGAGTGCGGCGATGATGTGCACGCCGCACTTATGCCAGCCCCGACATGGGGCCGAGTTGCTTTCTCCGCCGCCAAGGGGCCCGCTATTGCGTGACGTCGGCGTTACCTTTGCCGTAATCTGCTTATGAACGGGGCAGAACGATATGGCGAATCCTGAACACGAACCTTCTGGAAAGCGCAAATGCGTGGGTTGCGGCGCCGAATTGGTGGGCAGCGTCTCCCCGGACCTGTGCCCGAAATGCCTCCTCAAGCTGGCCATGGAGACCCGGCCCGGGCCGGGCCCCGGCGGTACCATCGTGCTGCCGGATGAGGGAGCGAAGTCGCGCGGTTTGCCCCACGCGGGCGAGCAGTTGGGCAGCTACGCCATCGTCCGGGCGCTGGGCGCAGGCGGCATGGGGGCGGTCTATGAGGCCCAGGACCAGGAGAGCGGCCGTCGGGTGGCCCTCAAGGTCCTGAGTCACACCCTCGATTCGCCCGAGGCCCGCGAACGTTTCTTCCGCGAGGGCCGCCTCGCCGCATCCATCAACCACCCCAACAGCGTTTATATCTTTGGCACCGAGGAGATCGGCGGAACGCCGGTAATCACCATGGAGCTGGTTGCCGGAGGCACCTTGCAGGACCGTGTGCGCGCCCGGGGGCCGCTCCCAGTCGGCGAAGCGGTGGACGCCGTGCTGCAACTCATCGAGGGGCTGGACGCTGCCCAGCGCGTCGGCATTCTGCATCGCGACATCAAACCCTCCAACTGCTACGTCAGCGAGGACGGCACCGTGAAGATCGGCGACTTCGGCCTGTCCATCTCGACCGCCGTCCGCACCGAGCCGGCGCTGACGGCCACCGGCGCGTTTCTCGGCACCCCTGCCTTCTGCTCGCCCGAGCAGTTGCGCGGCGAGGAGCTCAACACCCGCTCGGACATGTATTCGGTTGGCGCCACGCTTTATTACCTGCTCACCGGGCGCACACCTTTCGAGGCGAAGAACATGGTGCAGCTCCTGGCGACCGTGCTGGAACAACGCGCGCCCTCGCCGCGCCAGTTCCGGCCTGACATTCCCAAGGGCCTGGCCAGGGCCATACTGCGCTGCCTGGAGAAGCAGCCGGGCGAACGCTTCAAGAGCTACACCGACCTGGCCCGCGCGCTGACGCCCTACGGCTCCGCCGCGCCGACGCCGGCGACCCTCGGCCTGCGTTTCCTGGCCGGCGTGGCGGACCTGACCATCCTGGGGCTATCCGGCATGGTGATCAACCTCCTGGCGTTCGGTTCGCCCATGGACTTCATGCAGATGTCCATGCAGTTTTCGCCCAAGCTCCTTGCCTGGGTGTTCGGCTGGTTTTGCGTCGCGGTCCTTTACTATGCGGTTTTCGAGGGGCTATGGGGTGCCGCGGCTGGCAAAGCGCTGTGCGGGCTGCGCGTCGTCGGACCGGACCGCAATCCGCCCGGCTTCGGGCCAGCCCTGCTGCGGGCGATGGTCTGGCTCGTGCCGCCCTTCCTGCCCTACTGGCTGGCGTTTGGCGCCAATCCAAAGGACTACCTGGCCAGCTCTCAGTGGATCCAGACGCTCATGGGCCTTTCCTGCTACGTGGTCATGGCTCTGCTATTCGTCACCGCCCGCCGCCGGA
Organism: Candidatus Paceibacterota bacterium; assembly: GCA_035452965.1. NCBI lineage: Bacteria > Bacillati > Minisyncoccota > Minisyncoccota bacterium. The sequence continues at coordinate 172,768 of DAOTCE010000005.1, forward strand.
ACGGCTTTGCCGCCCTCCAGGACCTGGTGAGCCGGAGCCGGGTCGTCTCCCACGCCGCCCTGGTCTCGCGGCCCGTCCTCTCGGCTGCCGAAGCGCCGCCGCCCGCCGTCGAGTCGGCGATCACCATCGGCCCCTACCATGTCCTGCAGGCGCTCGCCGACACCGCGGCGGAGAAGTGGTTTCTCGCCTACGACCTCAAGCTCCTCCGCAAGGTCTGGGTCCGCGTGGTGCCCCCGGACACTCCACCCGTCCCCGCCCAGTGGCGCGCTCTGGGCCGGGTCGGCCGCCTGCGCTGGCTGACTGGCAAACGCACACTCGGCGAGAACTGGGACGCCTTCGAGGCCCTCACCGGTCGGCCTTTCCTCGAAGTCATCCGCCAGCCCCAGCCTTGGCGGGAGGTCCGCTATTGGCTTCACGACCTCGCTGTTGAGATCAGCGCTGCCGAGAAGGACGGCACCCTGCCTGATCTCGCCCTCGACCGCCTCTGGATCACCGCCGATGGCCGCGCGAAGCTCCTCGACTTCCCTGCACCTGGCCTGCCTCCGCGCGACAATGTGCCTCCTCAGCCTGCTAGTTCGTTCCTGAATGCCGTCGCCGCTGCCGCGTTGGCCGGCAGACCGGATGCCTCAGCCCACAAGGCCGGCGAAGTCAACGTGGTTCTGCCACTCCACGCGCGGACCTTCCTTAAGACTCTGAGCCACGCGGCCGGCGCGGATGCCATTGTCACCGCGCTCAAGCCCCTTTTAAACCGGCCGGCGGCGGTGTCCCGGCTGCGCCGGGCCGCCCTGGTCGGTGCCTGTATGGCCTTCCCGTTGATGGGGTGCTTTGGCGGGTACTTCGGGATGAAGTTCGTCCAGGAGCTTACCCGGAAGAATCCGGGCCTGATGGAGCTTCACACCCTGCTGCAACTCCGATCCACGGCACGGATCTTTGCCCCCAAGCATGCAAACCTGCCGACCGATCGCCAGCTTGCCCTTTACATTGCTCATCATTACCGCGGCCTCATCACCAACTCCGCCACCTGGTCAAATCCCATGGTGCTCGCATTGATTAAGAGCGGAGGCCGGGAGTTTGCCGAACAAAGTGTGGCGGATCATCCCACCCTCACCGAGGCCGAAATCAAAGCGGCCGACGCCGCCGTCGGCAAGCATGTGCCCAGGGAGATCCCCTTCAGCCGCGATCTGCCGGCCTCCACGCCGACCCTGCTGATCTCTGCGACGCTGTTGATCTATGTGGCTTTCCCGGCTGTCGTAGCGGCCGTGCTGTTCCGGGGCGGTCTGGCGTTGCTAATCGCCGGTGTCACCTATGTTCGCCGCGATGGCCAGCGCGCCTCGCGCCTCCGCCTGTTCTGGCGGGCGATTGTCACCTGGAGTCCTGTCTTCCCCGTGTTCGTGCTTGCGGTGCTGAGCTTCGCCAAGCACTCGGTCTGGGCGCCGTGGCTGGCCTTGGTGCTCCTCGGCCTGCTGGCCGCGGTCTCCGTGGCCCTGCCAACTCGCGGTCTGCAGGACCGCCTCGCTGGCACCTGGCCGGTGCCGCGGTAAATCACTTTATGAAATCAGCTATCACCCTGTTGTTCGCCGCCACCACCGTCACCCTCGCCGTGGTGTGCTTGGTCCAATCGCGCAAGTCCGTGACGCAGGAAACTCAAATTACCGCACTGCGCACCGAGCTTGAGGCCAGCTCTATCCAGAACGAAGACGCGCTGAAGGCCCAACAGCGCGCCGACCGGGAGCGCGAAGAACTCGCCGCGCAGACCGAGGAACTTGCCGCCCGGATTCGCGCCGGCCAACTCGCCGCCGCGACCCCCAGCGCACCGGTCCCCGCCCCGGTTGAGGAGCCTCCTTCGCCCAAACGCAGCGGGACCGACGCGGAGAAAGGCGGCTTCGGCAAGATGATCAGCCAGATGATGCGAGATCCCGAGGCCCGGAAGTTCATCCGCGACCAACAGCGCATGACAATGGACCAGCTTTACGCCCCGCTGATCAGGCAGATGGGTCTTTCCCCCGAGGAGGCTGGCCAATTCAAGGACCTTCTGGCCGATAACATGATGAAGGCGGCGGACAAAGCCTACGCGGTTATGGGTGGCGCGGCGTCGTCCAACCGTACCGAGATGCTCAGCTCGCTCAACGCAGAGCAGAAGGCCTTCGAAAACTCGGTGAAGGACTTTCTGGGTGATGACCGGTACGCCCTGTACAAAGATTACCAGGAGACCATCGGCGAACGCACCATGCTCAACCAGTTCAAGACCCAGCTCGGCAGCGACTACAATCTCACCGACCCGCAGACCGAGGCCATGCTCACCTTCATGAAGGAGGAGAAGAAAAGCGTCGCCGCCACCACCGGGCTGCCGCTGGGCGACTTCGGCGAAGATAAGGCCAAGCTGCAAGCCATGCTGTCGGGGGACAAGCTGTCCCAGTACCTCGACGCCCAGCAAACCGTCAACCAGCGTGTCTATGATCGCGCCCGCACTATTCTCTCGGCGGAGCAGTTGCAGACCCTGGCCAAGTTCCAGTCGCACCAGGCCCAGATGATGCGTATGGGCATGACGATGGCCAAAAAGATGTTCACCCCGGAGAACAGCGCGGCAGGTGCGTCCGCGCAGTGATGCTCCGTGCGCCCAGTGGCTGCGGCCAGTGATTAGCGATCCACAAACAGTGAGCAGTCAGCATACGCCAGTTCCGGGCACGAAGAAATCGCCGACAGTAGCGGTCTGCCGAGCGCTGTTGGCAATCCTGGTGCTTCTGATCCTTCCGGGCTTTGGCGCCGCGGCTATGATGATCGGATCTGCCGTCTGCCTGTTGGTGTATGTCTTCCTCGTGCGGGACGAAGTTCGCACCCGCGGTGGCTCCCTCGTCCTGGCAATTGTGCTGGTCTCCGCCTTTGCCGCCGCTGCGGCCGTCTGGGGCCTGCGGCTGGTCCTCTAAGATTGCCGCCAGAGACACCCTGGCCGGCTTCAAGCACCGCCTTAATCGGTCCGGTGCCGGACGAGCCTTGGGATCGCTTGGAGCCCTTCTTCCAAACCCGCTCGCGCCTGCTTGGTGCTGGCCTTTTCCCAGTAGCTGGTGGGCGCCTCGGCCACCGCGTGGAAGATGTCATGGTACGAAAGCGTCTGGTCCGCCGCGAGGATCTGCTCGCAAGTGCGCCCGGCAGCAATCGCGTCAAGAATGCTGTTCAGCTTCGCTCTCAGTTCTTTCGTTTCCATATCGGTCCCGCTGCGTTGGTTCCTGCGCTGCTGCTGGCAGCATGGGCGGTGCCGGAACGCTCAGAACCTGCCTCTTTCTGCGCATCGGCGTGTAGCTCGAGCCACATAACGTGCTTTCAACCATGTCGCCGATCCCCGGGCTTCCCCGCGCTGTCCACCTTCAGGACAGATCCCTCCGACCAGGCGGCGGTTCAAAGAAGCTCCCCACAACGGTCGTAGGTCCTTGCTGTTTGGCTCTGAACCGTTAAGCTCAGGCTGGTGAGCGCAACGGAGACGACATCGGCTCATGCCCCTGCCACCCCTTCATCGGTGGGCGGTGGGCGCCCTGCGGTTTTCGTGACTACGCATTGGTCGGTGGTGCTGTCGGCACGCGAGAAGGGCTCGCCCCAATCGGCTGCGGCGCTGGAAACGCTCTGCCGCACTTACTGGTATCCGCTTTATGCCTACGTGCGTCGGCAGGGCCACAGCCCGCCCGATGCGCAGGACCTGACGCAGGAGTTCTTCGCCCGACTGCTGCAAAAGGACTACCTGAAAGCGGCGGCGCGGGAGAAGGGCCGGTTCCGCACCTTCCTCATCGTGGCGCTGAAGCGGTTCCTGGCAAATGAATGGGACCGGCTCCGCGCGCAGAAGCGCGGCGGGGGCCAGCCCCCGCTGTCGCTGGACACGGAGCTGGCTGAGCAGCGGTATCAGATCGAGCCGGTCGCGGAAACCAGCGCGGACAGAGTCTTCGAACGGCGATGGGCGCTGACGCTGCTGGACCGCACCCTGGCGCGGCTGCGGGAAGAATTCGCTGCGACAGGCAGAGCGAGGGAGTTCGACGGGTTGAAGGTCTGCCTGACGGCCGAGCGGGGCGAGATTTCCTACCGCGAAATTGGCGCCGCGCTGGAGATGAGCGACGGGGCCGCGCGCGTCGCGGTGCACCGGTTGCGCCGGCGGTTCCGCGAGGTCTTCCGGGAAGAGATAGCCCATACCGTAACGCGCCCAGAGGAGATTGAAGACGAAATGCGCTATCTCATGAGCGCGCTGGCGGGTTGAGGCCTGATGCCTGTTGCGTGTGCATGCGGAATAGGGTGCCTCGCCAATCGCCCGTCGCCGCCACGGGCCATTTCCCCATTGCCCCCGCGCCGCCTGGTGTAACATCCCCCGTTGCTTGCTTAACTAAAGAGTGATGAATGAGAATGCGAACATGGACCGGAAGTGTGAGAAATGCGGCGCCCTGCTGGCGGCCGACGCGCCCGAGGGGCTCTGCCCACGCTGCCTGATGGGGCTGAACCTGGCGACGCAAACCGAGGCGCCCGAGGGTGAGATCGGGCCGGACGGCACCCAGGTGGTTCGTCCGAAGCCCGAACCACCTCCGCCCCTGGAGGAGATCGCCCCGCACTTCCCTCACTTGGAAATTCTGGAATGCATGGGCCGTGGCGGCATGGGCGTGGTCTATAAGGCGCGCCAGCCGCGCCTCAATCGCCTGGTCGCCCTCAAGATCCTGGCCCGCGAGAAGGAAAAGGACCAGCGGTTCGCCGATCGGTTCACGCGCGAGGCGCAGGCCCTCGCCCGGCTCAACCACCCCAACATCGTCACCGTCTATGACTTCGGCGAGGCCGACGGCCTTTACTACTTGCTGATGGAATACGTGGACGGCATGAACCTGCGGCAACTGCTCCAGACCCGGAAGCTGGCGCCCGAGGAGGCCCTGACCATCGTGCCGTCCATTTGCGAAGCCCTGCAATACGCCCACCAGGAGGGCATCGTCCACCGCGACATCAAGCCGGAGAACATCCTGATGGATAAGCAGGGCCGGGTGAAGATCGCCGACTTTGGCATCGCCAAGCTTCTCGGCGGTGGCGGTGCGGCCGTCTCGCTCACCGGCGAGCAGCAGGTGGTGGGCACCCCCCATTACATGGCGCCCGAGCAGGTCGAGACGCCGGCGGTGGTGGATCACCGCGCGGACATCTACTCGCTGGGCGTCGTCTTCTACGAGATGCTCACGGGCGAACTGCCGCTGGGCAAGTTCGCTCCGCCCAGCCAGAAGGTGCATGTGGATGTGCGCTTGGACCAGGTGGTCCTGCACGCTTTGGAGAAGGAGCCCGAACGCCGCTACCAACAGGCCAGCCAGGTGAAGACCGATGTGGAGACCATCGCAAAGTCCGAGGTCCGGGGCTCGCAGCCTGTGCCGCCCAGGTCATCCGCTGCGATGCCCGCCCCGGCCGCCTCCGGTGTCGGGGATGCCCTGCGGCAAGTCCGAGGGCCGGCGATCGGGCTGGTGATCACTGCCATTCTGAACTGGGCCGGGATCCCCTTAATCTTCCTTATCACGATGTTCGTGGCGAGTCGCCACGCAATCAGCAAGGCCCCCATGCTGCTGCTGCCTCTGTTGGCTCTAGTGCTGAGCGGCATCATGCTCGTTGCCGGCCTTAAGATGAAGCGGCTCCAGGCTTATTGGCTGGCGGTCGCGGGCAGTATCCTCGCGATTCTGGTCACTCCCGGGAATCTGATCGGCCTGCCGATTGGTATCTGGGCCCTTGTCGTGCTGAGCCAAAGGCACGTGCGCGAGGCGTTCCGGCAGGGGCAAGGCGCAACCGGGCTTCAAGCAACACCTGCCAGCAATGGGGGTGGTGGCTGGAAGACTGCGGCTGTGATTGCGGCGACGGTGCTGCTCGTGCTGGCAATCCCGGTTGGGGCGATCATCCTGTCCATCGGACTGCCCGTCTATTTCAGGGCCCAACACCGTGCCAATGTGACTAGGGCGCAACTGCCGACGCTCGTGGTGCACGGGACGGTGGTTGATGCCGTCACGGGCCGGCCGATTGCAGGCGCGCGGGTGGATGACAACTTCGACGGCGCTCGTCCCAACCGGCCGCCGCAGCAGGCGTGGACGGATAACATGGGGAATTACAAACTCTGCACCTGGCGGGAGGCGCACACCCTGGCGGCCTCGGCGCCGGGTTACGAAACCAAGCTTCAGGTCTTCACTGCCAATGGCTCGCCGCCGCGGCCAGGGACGCACATGGATTACATGGATTTCCGGTTGCAGCCGGCGAAGGATAGCGGACCGGACGAGCCGGGCGGGGCAGCAACGGCGGAAGAGTCAGGCGCAGCCGGGAAAGCCGCGCCCGGCACAGATCCCCAAGTTCTCGAGAAGACAGTCCGGCTCGGCAAAGAAGCCTACCAAAGCGGCGACTACAGCCGGGCCTTGGGGCAGTTGCTGCCCGCTGCGATGAACGGCCACCCCGTAGCGCAGCACCGGGTCGGCGTGATGTACTTCATGGGGCAGGGGGTTGCGCAGGACGCGGCGGAGGCCACGCGCTGGTTCCGCAAGGCCGCCGAGCAGGGACAGGCGGAATCCCAATACAGCCTGGGGATGCGCTACCTGCTGGGGGAGAGTGTCGTGAAAGACCCGAAGGAGGCTGCTCACTGGTTCCAACTCGCGGCTGAGCAAGGGGTTCCCGAGGCGCAGGCGTCTCTGGCCCTGCGCTGCGCCAACGGCGACGGCGTGCCGCAGGACGTTGTGGAAGCTTACAAGTGGGCGATGCTGGCAAGAAGCGTGCTCGGCGCAAGCAGCGGCAGTATTTCCCTGGGTAACCTGGAACAAAGGATGACGCAGGAGCAGATTGTGGAAGCCAAGCGCCGGGCCAAGGAATTCGTGCCAAAAAGAACTGGCCCAGCCGATCCTTGATTTAAAGCGCGGAGCAAAGCGGAGCGGAACGCACTGTCAATGAAACTAGCTTCCCTTGCCCGGAACATCGGCCCGCGGATCAACAGACTTCCCGAATGCTACGTTCTGGATTGGGCAGCCAGCCTGAGAAAGTTGCTGCCAACGGAACGTTCCGCTTGCCCGCATCCGCGAAGGGCCCGTGTTCTGGCACCTCGGGAATGCTAGTAAGGTGTTCTTTGCGACCCCACGTGCCAGTCGAAATAGAGGTAATTCCGCAGCGCAGGCTTCTTGGGCCCGTGCACAGGTTCAAGCGCGATATAGTCAATATAGGTGGAGCTCGTGATGCCGAGGGCGGTCATCAGTTGCTTGTCGCAATCCGTCATGGCCCAGGTATCGGAGGGCTTCTTGATCGCCGTCTGTTTCTTGGGCGCCGCGAAAGGCGTGTTGGGCCGGCCGAACGGGTAAAGCAGAGTTTCGTTCCCGTAAGGAGGATCGTTGGTGATCGTGCTCAGTGAGAAGTAGCTAATCGGCACTTTGAGCGGCGGTGACGGCGCAAGCGGCGGCAGCACCCTGAAGGAGGCCGGACAAATGGCCACTTTTGCGGTCTGCAAGAGAGTCTGCGGGGGTTTGTACGCCAAATACGGGGTCAAGAACCCCGCCAGGGAGCCGTTATAGGGATCAGTTGCGACTGTGCTCTTGGCGTAGGTGAAGAACATTCCAGTCCAGCAGGGACCCGGCAGGTAGTCATTGTTGTCGGAGGAGTACATCGCAATCGCATACCCCACCTGCTTGAGATTGCTGACGCAGTTCGCCCGCATCGCCTTCTCTTTGGCTTTGGCCAGCGCGGGCAGCAGCAGCGCCGCCAGAATTGCAATGATCGCGATCACTACCAGCAATTCAATAAGGGTGAACGCGCGAATCCTGGCGCGGACTTTTGTGGCATCTCTTAACATACGCATAATCTACTTCAACTGAGCTCATTTTGGCGACTACCGTTTCCAATTGCAAGCCTGAAATGAAGACAATAACTGAAGTGAAAGAACGGGTTTGAGGGGGGGGCCGATAGGGTGCGGATTGGGTTGCGTACTGCCGGGAAACTGAAGCGGCGGATTGCGCTGGTGGAGATTCACGCCGTTCGCCGGACTTCAAGAAAACCGTGGAGCTGGCGGATTCGGGTGGGGTGCCGCATTTTGCGGAGGGCCTTGGCCTCGATCTGGCGGATCCGCTCACGCGTGACGCGGAACTCACGGCCCACTTCCTCCAGCGTGCGCGAGGAGCCGTCCCCGAGCCCGAAGCGCAGTTCCAGGACCTTCTGCTCCCGCTGTGACAGGCTCGCAAGCACGCCACTCAATTTGTCCTTGAGCAAGCTGAAACTGGTCGTCTCAACCGGACTTTCTGTGGCCTTATCTTCAATGAAATCACCGAAGCTGGTCTCATCGCTGTCGCCGACCGGCGACTGGAGTGACACCGGTTGCTGGGCCATCTTCAATACGGCGCGGACCCGTTCGACGGGGAGGTCCATCTCATCACCAAGCTCCTCCGACGTTGGTTCGCGTCCAAAATCCTGGAGGAGGCGCTTTTGGGTGCGCATGAGTTTGCTGATTGCGTCAACCATGTGCACGGGGATCCGAATAGTGCGGCCCTGATCGGCGATCGAGCGGGTAATTGCCTGGCGAATCCACCAGGTGGCGTAGGTGGAGAACTTGTAGCCGCGGCGGTATTCGAAGCGTTCGACGGCCTTCATCAGCCCCATGTTGCCCTCCTGAATCAGGTCGAGGAAGGACAGACCGCGGTTAATGTACTTCTTGGCAATGGAGATGACGAGGCGCAGATTAGCTTCGACCATTTCGGCCTTGGCCTTTTGCGCTTGGGCGGAGAACCGTTCCAATTGCTCGAAGGCCTTGAGGCAGTCCGGCCAGGGGGCCCGCGCGAAACGTTCCAGAGCCCTGATCTTCCGCTGCTCGGATTCAATGATCGCCCGGGAATCAGGGGATTTGCCTGGGGCTTCCTGGTCCTGGATCAGGCGCAGGCTGGACTGAATCTTGTCGTGGATGTTCTCCGCGACCAGTACCAGGTCTTCGATGAATGCATGCTTGTAAGAGAACCGGGAGAAGTTGCTTTGCAGACGGCGGTCAAGCTGTAACAAAGAGGCATGGAGTTGCTCGTGTTTGCCGCGGGCCGGACTGGCTTGCCACCGGGCGTAGGCCTCATCCACTTTCTGATCCGCCGTCCGCACCACGCCGATCAACTTGCGAAGGGCCTTGAGGTGCTTCTCGCGGCTATCAACCTCTTTGTCGAGAATGACACGGTCGAACCTTTCTTTGGGCGGCTCGGAAACGAGCTTCTCGGCCAGCGCAATATGTTCTTTGGCGGCGAAACCGAAGCCATAGATGATGCGTTTGACCTCGTTCTCAGCCGCTTCGATGCGTTTGGAAATCTCGACTTCCTGCTCGCGCGTCAGGAGGGGGACCTGGCCCATTTGTTTGAGGTACATGCGGACCGGGTCGTCCAGGATGTCGAGCCGCGCCTTTTCGTCATCCTCTTCCGGTTCGGGCTGCTTGACGCGATCAACCTCCGCCTGGTCCACGATCTCAACGTCCAGATTACGGAGTTTGACGTATACCTGGTCGAGTTCCTCCGGCCCGGCGAGATCTTCCGGCAAGGCGTCGGTAATGTCGCCGTATGTGAGGTAGCCTTGCTCGTGGGCCAGGCGGAGCAGTTCTCTGACCTTCTCCGCTATCTTGGTGCTGGATTCGCTGTCGGCGACCGCAGGTGCATCGGGTGCGATGGCCGGTTGGTGGTTGGCGTTGTGATCCGCGCGCGGCAGCTCCGTAGTCTGGACCACCTTCTCAACCTTCTTGTCGGATAACGTTCGACGTGCCGGATGGCCAGTGGCTCTGCCAGGCGGTTTTCGTTTGGGGCGAGGGTTGGACGATTTCGTGTTGACCGTCGGCACAGCCATGTTACTTCAAACTCAAGTCATCCGGCGACAGAAACTGAGCTTCTAATATGGAAGGCTCAGAGCAGCGGGTCAAGCCGGCATCTGCATTGCGCGGCGGGTTATGCGAACGGATTGACCCTGCCGGGGGGTGACGCTACCCGCAATTTCGCCTGCGGAGACCATCCACTGCGGGCAATCGCACGGGTCATTGGCAGAGGCGACTTTGGCGCGTGAGACACGGTAAGCCAGCCTATCTTCCGAGCGGAACCGCTACCCCTACGGTATCTCCGCCACCGGCGGCGCTGCCCTCATTGGCGGCGAGCGTCGTAACAAACGTATTCACGATGGTATTGAGGTATCGCTTGAGCGTGCTGTAGGGTGTGTTGGGGACGTAGATGATATCGCCCGGCTCCAGGGTCACATCCTGCGCGCGCCCTTTGATAATTGCTCCGTAGTCGGCCACAATCATCTTAGGCTCCGATAGCGACCCCCGCACAATGGCGACGTGTGACAGGTAAGCGTCCGGCTGTACGCCGTAAGAGCCGACCGTAAACCAATCCAAGGTCGTAGCGCCAGAGGCGTTGGCGAGTGCCGACACAAGCGTCATACCGTCGGAGTAAGGCACGCTCCGGGGATAGCGCACGGCGCCGAGCACATAGATTTGCTGGGACAGAGCCGACGGCACATAGACAAAGTCGTCTGGCTGGAGATAGATGTTTTGGGAAGTGTCACCTTCGCGCAGCAAACGGTGGAAATCTACCGGCACGAACTGGCCCTGGCGCATGACGAAGCTATGCCTCAAGTCAGCCAGCTCCTGGAGATTGACCTGACCGCTGGAAATGGCGGTGCCGCCGGCCAGGGCGATGGCCTCCAGCAACGACATGGGCGCGGGCATGGCGTACACCCCGGGCTGGTTGAGTCGGCCCAGCAACCAGACGTGTTTGCTGGCCACCTCGCGCAACGTGACGGCAACTTGCGGCTCGCTCACATACTTTGCCAGTCCTGATTGCAGCAGCTCCCGCATCTCCTTCAGTGTCAGCCCCCAAACGTCCAGCCCGGGCAGCAGGTAGAAGTAGAGCTTGCCGTCCGGTCCAACGGTTGTGACCGCACGCGAGGTAGGGGTGCCCAGTAGCTCAATCTCCACCCGGTCGCCCGGCCCGAGCGTGAAAGGGGCATCGCTTGGCCGCAGCAGCTCGGGATTCAACTGGTTCGTGAAATTCAGGGTGGCAGAAGTGCCGGTCGGCTTGGCGGACTGGCTTAATGGCGCCGTATTGGCTTTGGGACTGGAACATCCCGCCATAGCGGCCAGCAACAGGCCTGACGAACAAAGAAGGAGGATTCTCTTCATGCTATTTGATCCAAGGGCTTGTGGTCAACGGCGGCAATTTCCGGTTAATGGTTGGGACCGTGAAGCCTTGGATGAAGGCGGTAGCGATAGTGTCGAGCAGTTCCTCGGCCTTCACCCAGGGACTATTGCTCACATAGACGATGTCCTTGGCCTGCAGTTTGAAGTCAGGCGCCTTGGCTGACAGAATGGCGGCCGTATCCACGACGAAGGTTTCCGGGCGGTTTAGCGAGCCACGCACGACCAGCACACGGCTGCGCCAGGCTTGGGGCGTGAATCCGCCGCGGGCGGCAATGACGCTCATGGTGCTCGTTCTGGGCAGGAACGCGGCTACACCCGGGCTAAGCACTTGGCCCAGGACATATATCTCGTTGGCGCTGGCCGGGGCGAAGTAGAGAAAGTCATCTGGTTCGAGAGGCACATTCTGAGAGAGATCGCCCTGCTCAAAGAGCCGCTCGAAGTCCACCGGAACGCGCTGGCCGTTACGCACCAGGAAACTGTGACCCAAGTCGGCCAGTTCCACAGTGTCCCGGCCATACAACCCGGTTTGCAGGCCTCCAGCGCGCGCCAGAGCCTCGATCACACTCAGGGGCCGGTCGAAGTTGAAGACCCCCCGGTTTCCCACCGCACCCAGCACGATGTATTTCTTACTATGGAAGGCTACCGGCGTGATGATGGTGCGCGGGTTCTGGTAGTACTTGGAAAGTGCCTCGTCCAGTTTTGCCCGCAATTCATCAATCGTCAGCCCTGCCGCCATGACATCCCGCGCTTCCCGGAAGGTGATCCGGCCATCTGGGCCGATAGGGACATCGTTCCGCGTCGAATCCACCATGTCGAACAGGGTGAGATTGAGCACATCACCCGGGCCGAGCGTCAGCCGCTGCTGCCAGGCAGCGCGTTTGGAGAGGGGCGTGACGGACAGGGAGGTATTGCCGCCGGTTGCCGGCGCGGGTGCCGTTTCGGAGGAAGCCTCGCTTTCTACGGCGGGCAGGAGGCAAGCGCTCGCCGCGAGGAGCAGCAAGCAGACAACCCATTGGCTGAAGCAATTGCTATTCATAGATGACACAGTGATTCCGGCCAACGATTCAAGCCCACAGTCGTCTCCGACGCCGGGGGCCGCGCAAGGTCTGCCCCGGCAAATGGGCTGCACGCACATCCGCGTTGCCGCTGGCCACCAGACCGACTGGCTGGCCCAGGTTCTCCACCAGCAACATAGCTGTTGAAACGGTAAGTGGCGCTAACACTCGCGGCAACACCGGATAATACGGACTGCTTTGTGGGGAGGATTTCGGATGGGGGGTGCATGGACCGGGGCGGGGCAGGGGCATCGGCGTTGCTTTTCAAACATGCCGAATGCTAGGTTGAGTTTGATGACAGCAAGATTAGATCGCGGATTCACGCAGAGGTTCTGGGCCGTTATTCCCGCGTTGCTGCTTGTGCTGGGCCCGATGGCGGCGGTTGGACAGTCGGTGTCGGGCGCGCGGGCGGCGGCCGTTACCAACGCTTTGGCCTCCAGGCCGGTGGATGCGGTTGCCCACGCCAAGATCTCCCGCTGGAAGTCCATCTTTCGCGGGGTCGAGATGTGCGAGGGATCAACCCAAGTGCCGCGGCGGCTCCAGGTCCGCGCCGTCAAGGTTGACCTGCGCGAGCCGACGATTGGTTTCCTGGTCACCCCGCGCATTGGCCAGGGGACAAACGCCTGGGGGGCTCGCACCACGTCGGAGTTCCTGGAGGAGTTCAAGTGCCAGGTGGCGCTCAACGGGTCTATCTTCGACGTGTTTGCCAGAAGGCGGGGTGATCCGATGCGTGTCGAGGGCCTGTCACTCTCGCGGGGCGACTTCTACCAGTCTAATCACCGTTGGGACGCTTTGTTGATCGGCACGAACCGGCAGGCCTGGATCGCCCGCGCTCCGAGAAATGCGGTCGGGGCCTATAACGGGCTGAGCGGGTTTTACGCGTTGCTGGTCAATGGCCGGAACAATGGCACCAGCACCAATCGCCATCCGCGATCGGCGGTGGGTGTCAGCCGCAACGGGCGTTACCTGATCCTGATGACCATTGACGGGCGCCAACCGGGCTACAGTGAGGGCACCAGCACGGCGGAGACGGCGGAGTGGATGCGCAAGCTCGGCGCCTACAACGCACTGAACCTTGATGGCGGGGGCAGCACGGCCCTGGTTATCGAAGGGCCTGACGGCTCGCCGATCGCGCTAAACCGTCCCTGCGGCCCGCCGCTGGGCATGGAGCGGCGGGTGGCCAATCACCTCGGTGTCTACGCCAGGAAGTTGCCGGGTCGCAAGACCCTGTGGCGCTGAAATGCGCCGGGCGGACCTCCTGCTACACCTTGCCCATTCCCCGGAGGGCCTCGAAGCAGCGCTTCACGGCCTGGAGCGGGTCTTTGCCGCTCTCGTGCTCGACGATATACCACTGGGTCCTGCCCTTGCTCTCGCAGAACGCGAAGACCTCCTTCCACTGGACTTGGTCCTCGCCGATGGCCGCCTCGGGGCCGCCGCCATGGGCCTTGAGGTGAATGGTGCGCGCACGGCCGGGATATCTCTTTAACACGGCCACCGGGTCGGCGCCGCCGGTGAGGCAATTACTGGTATCGAGCTGCATGACCACGGCTGGCTTGGTGTTGCCGAAGAACAAGTCCCAAGCCGACACGCCTTCGACCTTCTTGAAATCGTGCTGGTGCGCATGGTAGCCCACCCACATGCCTTCGGGCTTCACCTTGACGGCGACTTCGTTGTAGAGCTGCGCCCGATCAAGCCATTCCTGTTTGGACTTGGCCTCCGCCATCCAGGGGACGATGAGGAATTTATTCCCAATGGTGCGGTTGAACTCGATGGTCTCCTTGAGCTTGTCGCCCTGAATGGAGTCGTAAGGAGTATGGGTGCCGCAGCAGACGAGGCCGTTGTCGTCGAGCAGCTTGCGCAATTCCTTCGCGCTGCGTCCGTGGTAGCCGGCGAACTCAACACCCGGGTAGCCGATCTTGGCGACCGCCGCCAGCGTGCCGGGGAGGTCGGCCTTGCACTGCTCGCGCACCGAGTAAAGCTGGAGGCCGACCGGGATCTTCTTGCGCGCAGCCGCGTGGGCCAGCGGCGCGACGCCAAGCGCTACCCCAGCAGCGCCCAGAGCGCCCAGAAACTCGCGCCGGGTCACAGTGGAAGTTGAAACACGATTCATGACAGAGTCCTTTCGTTTGGTTGAAGTCGAACGCATGATTGATTTTGTTGGTGGCACTTTACCGCGTTCCCCGTTAGCCCGTCAACGAGAAGGGGACGAAGGGGACAAGGCGATTCAGACAAGGCGATTCACGTTGCATTCGGCGGCAGATTCTGCCATGCTGCAACCGGTCGGGACCGGGCCCTGCCGAGCGCGGGCAACGAGGCTCCAGTTTCGCCACATTCGGAATCGTGTCACACAATCAACGTGCGATGTGGTCGGCGCCGGCAACCGACCCCGGCAAGCGCCGTCAGGTCAGACGGCTCCTGCTGGTGGGGCTCGTGTTTACGGTTCCGGCTATATTCGTCGGCTGGACCATATTCCAGCAGGCGCGTTCGGCCCGAAACTCGCCGCCTCCGCCGCCGGTTTACAGTGTTGGCGACGACTTCCGTCAACCGGAAAGTCACCTGCGCTCGACCCCCCGGGCCTTCCCAGACCGCGCCAGCCCCGTTCTTCCCGGCCAGCAACACGTTCTGAACTATGGCGGTGGCGAGGGGGAACTGGGCATGGTTCGCGAGCCGGGGCAACCGCCGGTTGGGCCGGAGTCCTTTGCGGTCGGCAAGGACGGTAGCATTCTGGTGGCGGACGTGGTGAATCAGCGCGTGGTGGTTTACTCCAGCAACGGCAGCTACCTCCGCAGCCTCAGCCTTCCGGGTATCGCCCTTGGGGATGTCATGGCCGACGACCAGGGTCGCGTTTATGTCTATGACCAGGTACGGCGTGCTTTGCACCAATACGACCCCGACGGCACCCCGCGCAGCACGCTGGAACTCACCCCCAAAGACATTGATACCCGCGGCTATTTTCATCTTACCGGCAACGCTGTCTTTTTCGCCGACGCCGCCGCGCGCGACGTGCTGGTGGCGGTCGTGCGGGATGGCGTGCTGGTGGCGCCCGACCCAAACACACAGCGCAAGGTGGACGGCATCCACGCCCCGAGCGAGCGAGTCTACTTCCTGTCGCTGGACCGGGGAAGGGCGCTGCATCTGCGGGTCGTAGAGGCCCCTATGGCCATGTCAGACGCATTGACGTTGGAGGTTCCCTGGGCGGGAATCGTGTCCGCGCGATACGTAGGTGAAGACAACGCCGGGCGGTTCTACGTCCAGACCGAGCGGCTGGAAGATACGCGCATCGTGCTGGAGGTGCTGAGCTTCGAGCCCGGGGGTGAACTGCTCGCCGCTACCCGGATGCCCGAGAATGATTACGCCCTCTGGACTGCCAAGCTCGTGGACGTGCGGGCCGACGGCACGATCGTCCAGTTTCTGCCCCAGCGCGGACAGGCCAAGCTTAACCTGTTCACGAATTGATCCGACACGTCCATGAATACAATGAAAACCACACTATTCACTGTCGCGACCGCACTGCTGCTTCCCGGCGCCGCCTTCGCATGGTCCGGCGACACCTGGGCGCCCATCAGCCGCGACACCATTAAGGCCATCGCGGACCAGATGATTGACTCGACCTGGACGCCCAACAACACTCTCGCCAACTGGCAATACGGCTCCACCTCCCACACTTACACCAAGGGCGTTACTTACACCGGCGTCGCCTACACCCAGGCCAACCCTCAGGACAACTGGTCGGACTTCTATAACTTTGTCACCACCACCGCTGGCGGTAGCGTCAACTATGGCAACGACTGTTCGGGTTTTGTGAGCATCTGCTGGAAGTTGCCGGGGCGTAAAACCACCTACTATTTCGAGAAAGAGCTTGGGACCTATTGGATCAGTCTCGGCGAGACTAACACCGCCGCGACGGCTCCCCTGGTGATGGGCGACGCCCTCAACTCCAAGTCCGACCACATCGTCCTGTTCCTGAACCGCGAAACCAGCGGTGTCCGCACCATGGAACAGACGCCAAACAATGCCCAGCGGAAGGTGCGCTCCTACAGCTTCCTCGATAGCTACCGCCCGATTCGCCGGCTCCAGATCACCGAGGCCCCGCTCCTGGCGACTGACGGCCTGAGCCGGGTGGCGGACATGGGCAACACGGTGACGTTCCGCGTCACGGCCAGCGGCACCGCACCGCTCACGTACCGGTGGAAGTTCAACGGGAACTATGTCGCGGGCGCGACGACCAACCAACTGACCCTGAGCGCCGCCCAGCTCACCAACGCCGGCAACTACGTGTGCGTGGTCACCAACATCTTCGGCAGCGTCACCAGCCGGACGATGTCCCTGACGGTCTATCCGGCGCAGACGACAGTGTTTCTGGATACGTTCGACACCAACAGCGCCGTGCTGTGGCGGGTCAACAGGAGTTCCACCGACACGCGGGCGGTGTTCAACTACGACTACTCGGCGATGGGCCTGCCGTCGGCGCCGCGGTCCACTGGCGGCACCACGCGCGGCTTGCGCCTGGAAGCGAACCTGACGGCGGGGGCGAAGGCAGCCGTGTCGCTGTCCCCATTGAACCGGAGTTTTGCGGGCGACTACCGGCTGCGCTTTGATGTGTGGATGAATGCGAATGGGCCGTTTCCCGAGGGCGGAGCCGGCTCGACACAACACGCCACGGCCGGCCTTGGCACGGCGGGCAACCGCGTGCAATGGGCCGGCGCCGGCGCCACGGCCGACGGATACTGGTTTGCGGTGGACGGCGAGGGCCAGGCGGGCAATACCTCCAGCACGGGGGGTGATTTCTGCGCCTTCGCCGGCACCTCCCTCCAAGGCACAAACACCGGAGTTTATGCGGCGGGCACCGATCCGGCTGCGAAGGACGAGGTCCACCCCTACCACGTCGCGGCATTTCCAGGCGGGGCAACCGCGCCGGCCTGGCAGCGGAGCAACTATACGCAGCAGACCGGTGCGCTGGCCGACGGCACCATTGGCTTTGCGTGGCGCGAAGTAATCGTGGCAAGGCGGGGCAACGCGGTGGATTGGTCCATTGACGGGATTCGGCTGGCTACCATCATCAACGCGACCCTTACGGCGAGCAACGTGTTTGTGGGCTACTGGGATATGTTCACGTCGCTGACGGATAATACCAACCTGAGCTTTGCGGTGGTGGACAATGTGCGGGTGGAGGTGCCTATCACCGTGCCGGTGATCACGGCCCAACCGCAGGGCCGGACGGTACTTGCCGGGGAGAGTGTGGCGCTGACGGTTGGCGCAGCGGGACCGGCTCCGTTGAGTTACCAGTGGCGGTGCCACGGCACGAATCTGCCCGGCGCCACCAGCTCGAGTCTGGCTTGGAGCAGCGTGACCACTAACCAGTCCGGCCCCTACACCGTGGAGGTGATGAACGGCTATGGCGCCGTGACCAGCCAACCGGCAATGCTGATGGTCCAACCGGCCTTTGCGGCGGGCGGTTGGTCACGGGCATGGAGCCTGGCGCCCGGCACGCGACCCTACTTGACGGTCAACGCCCTTCCGTATGAGCGCGGCATGGCCTATAACCCGGTGACACGCCGGCTATCGCTGGTCAGCCGCAGCGGGCCCCATGTGTATGTGCTGGATGGAGACACGGGGGCAGATGTGGGTGAACTGAGCGTGAGCGGAGTTGCCGGCGGCACCTACACGCTGCTGCTGGTTGGCGTGGCGGACGATGGGGTGGTCTATGCGGCCAACCTGACCACCGCGGGCACCACCACGCCTTTCACACTCTACCGCTGGGCCAGTGACACACCCGGCACGGTGCCGACGGTGGCTTACTCGGGTGATCCCGGCGCCGGCAACAACCAGCGATGGGGGGACACGCTCGATGTGCGCGGCGCGGGCGCCAACACGCAGGTCATACTTGCTTCGCGCAGCGGCAATGCGGTTGCGGTTCTGACCACGGCGAACGGCCTGGATTTCACTTCCAGGCTCATCTCGGTGGCGGACGCGCCGGCGGGCGCGTTTGGCCTGGGGCTGGCTTTCGGGGCGGGCAACACCTTCTGGGGCAAAGCCACCTCGCAGAACTTGCGGCAGGTCTCCTTCAATTTGGCGGCGGGAACCGGGACAACCATCCGCAATCACGGCAGTCCTGGCTTTCCGGGGACTGTGGCGCCCATTGGGGTGAGCTCCGCGCTGAACCTGCTTGCGGGCATCAATGTGGGCACGACCGGCAACAACCTGCGCCTCTACAACCTCACGTTCACCGGCGGCACACCCGTGTTCCTGACCGCGACCAACTTCGCGTCCGACAATGACAATACCGGCAGCGGGACCGGCGCGGTGGACTTCGGCGCCGACCGCGTCTATGCGCTGGGCGGCAACAACGGCTTGGTGGCGCTGCAAATCCTGCCAGTGGCCGCGCCCCCGGCTGAACCGGGCCGTTTCGAGGCCATCGGGCGCTCCCCTGACGGCACCGTGCGGCTGGACATGTGCGGCACGGCGCACACCAACTACATCCTTGAATGGACCGGGGACTGGCGGACGTGGTCGAATCTGTGCACGTTGTCTGGCACCAATGGCCTGTTCTGGTGGGTGGATCCCTGCGCCGGCAACCCCGGCCACCGCTTCTACCGCCTGCGGCTGGCGCCGTAGGAACTTGCACGCAGAGGTTGTCGGCTGCCGCTTGCTTGGGGCGTGTGGGTGGCAGGTGCAGGGCGGTGGACAAAGTAGGGCAGGCGTCCTCGCCTGCCAGTGTTGGCGGCGTCCCGCCGCCAAATCTCTGGAATCTCCGGGCGGGCCGCCCGGCGAACTGGCAGGCGAGGACGCCGGCCCTACACTTTGTCACTGGCCCTGGCGCGAGGTGTGGTTTGGCGCTTTTCGAGATTGACTTGCACCAGGTAGTTTGCTAAACAGGTAAAATGATGGAATCAATGAGTGTCCACATGTTTCAAGGAGCCGCGGCGGATCGGAGGCAAAGTGACAGCGGGTGGCGCAGGGTGGTCTTGAGGGCTGCGGTTTGTCTGCCCTTGGTCGCTGCGGTTCTTGGTTTCGGGTTTGCCGCACAGGGGGCAACCACTTCGGCGGTGTATGGGATTGTCACCAATCCGGGTCAGGATTGCTCTACGCAGATGAACGTCGGTTGGCACGCCGACATCGCCCAGACCAGCTGTTACCTCACTTACACCAAGACGTCCGATACCGCCTGGGCGCACGCGGTGAATGTGCCGGGCACCTACCAGTATTGCGACATCTTCGACGGCGTCTATTCCAAGACCGCGAGCAACCAGGACTTCTATGAGAGCGCAATTTTCCTGGATTATGGCGTGAATCTGACCGGCCTGGAACCGGGCACGAACTACATGTACAAAGTCTGCACGGGCGGCGGCGCCTGCAGCACGATCCGTTACTTCAAGACCGCCGGACCCGGCGAGTTCAGCTTCATTTGGATCAGCGATTTCCACGCTTACACGCCCATTCCCGGCCGTCTGAGCGACGCCATCCGGGCGATCAATGCCGCGGCGGCCATTGACCCCGGCGTGGATTTCATCTTCTCGACCGGCGACACCATTGCCTGGGGCGGCAGTTACTCGTTCTGGACGAACATGTATGCGCAGGACTTCATCAAGAACTACATGTTCGCCAACCTGCTGGGCAACCATGATTACATGACGCGGAGTTCGACCTACAGCTCGGATTACTTCAAAGTGGTGAACCATTTGCCGCTCAACGGTTACGCCGGCCAGGAGGGCGTCTGCTACTGGTTCATCTACAACAACGTCTTGTTCATCACATTCAACAACGAGGTAATGAGCGGCAACAGTGCTGCCGAGGCCGCGGCCAAGGCCTGGGCGGGCGGGGTCATCCAAAGCCTGGCGGGGCAGTATGAGTATATCTTCCTGGCGGAACATTATCAGTGGTTCTACGCGCAGGACGGCCGGACGAGTTGGTATGCCAACTGGAAGGGCTTCTGCGATCAGTATGGAGTGGACCTGGCTCTCTCGGGCAACAACCACATCTATATGCGGAGCTATCCGCTGTACAACGACGTGGTCGTGCCCAACGGGCAGGGCACGGTGTACATGGAGGCGCCCTCCTCGGACGGCGAACGCGGCGTCGAGGCCGGCACGCTCACCAGTAACACCGATAAGATCGCCTACACCTATTCCAGTCATACCATTTCCGGCGGCACATCGGTCAAAACCATCGGCTGTGTGCTGGTCAAGGTTAATGCCCAGGGCATCAGCACCAAACTGGTCTATCTGGACGACGACCTCGTGGCCCATGTGGCGGATGAGTACCCCGCCAGCCCGGCGCCGACACTTTCCATGGCCGGGCTGAGCCGGGTGGTGGATGAGGGCAGCCCGGTGTCCCTGAGCGTTTCGGCCAGCGGCACGACACCGCTCACCTACCGGTGGAAGTTTAACGGGAACTACGTCGCGGGCGCGACGACGAGCCAATTGAGCTTCGCTGCCGCGCAACTGACCAACGCCGGCAACTACCTCTGCGTAGTCACCAATGCCAGCGGCAGCGTCACCAGTCGGGTCATGTCACTCACGGTCTATCCCGCGCAGACGATTGCGTTCCTGGACACGTTCGACACCAACAGCTCAGCCCTCTGGCAGCTCAGCAAGAGTTCGACCGACACGCGGGTCACGTTCAACTACGACTACTCCGCCATCGGCATCCCCGCCGCGCCGCATTCGACGGGCGGGACAACCCGCGGGCTGCGTCTGGAGGCAAACATGACGGCGGGAGCAACGGCCGCGTTGTCCCTTTCCCCCATCAACCGAACCTTCGCGGGCGACTATCGGCTTCGCTTTGACCTGTGGATGAATGCCAACGGGCCTTTCCCCGCTGGGGGCAGCGGCTCTTCGCAGCACGCCACCGCCGGGATTGGCACCGTGGGCAACCGCGTGCATTGGACCGGCAGCGGCAGCACGGCCGACGGCTACTGGTTTGCGGTGGACGGCGAGGGCCAGGCGGGTGACAGCTCTGACAACTCCGGGGACTTCTGCGCCTACGCCGGGACTTCGATGCAGGGCGCCACCACGGGCGTTTATACGGCGGGGACGGAATCGAACGCGAAGGGCAGCAGCCATCCTTATCATGTGGAGGCGTTTCCCGGCGGGACGGTGGCGCCCGCGTGGCAGCAGAGCAACTACCCGCAGCAGAGCGGCACGCTGGCCGATGGGGCCATTGGGTTCGGCTGGCGGGAGGTGATCGTGGCACGGCGGGGCAACGTGGTCGAATGGGCAATAGACGGGATCCGGCTGGCAGCTTTCACCAACGCGGTGTTCGCAGCCAGCAATGTGTTTGTGGGCTACTGGGATATGTTCACGTCGCTGACGGACAACACCAACCTGAGCTTCGGCGTGTTGGACAATGTGCGGGTCGAGGTGCCTGTTACCGTGCCGGTGATCACGGTCCAACCGCAGGGACGAACAATCATCGCCGGGGAGAGTGTGGCGCTGACGGTGGGCGCGGTGGGGCCGTCTCCGTTGAGTTACCAGTGGCGATGTCACGGCACGAACCTGCCCGGAGCTACCAGCGCCAGCCTGGTGTGGAGCGGTGTGACGACCAACCAGACCGGTTCGTACACCGTGGTGGTGGCAAACAGCTACGGCGCCGTGACCAGCGAAGTGGCCACGCTTACGGTCAATCCGCCCTTTCCCGCCGGCGGTTGGTCGCGCCTGTGGAGTCTGGCCCCCGGGGAACGGCCCTACCTCACCACAACTGCATTGCCCGATGAGCGCGGGATGGCCTACAACCCCCTGACGCGGCACTTGTTGCTGGTCAAGCGCACCTCCACGGCGGTCCATGTGCTCGACGCTGACACCGGCGCCGACTTGTGGACCCTGAACACCACCGGGGTCACCGGCGGCTACTCCTCATCCTACTATTTGCTCATGGTCGGGGCGGCGGACGATGGCGCGGTTTATGCCGGCAACCTGACCACGGGCGGCACCAGCACCGCCTTCAAGCTCTATCGCTGGGCCAATGACAACTCGAATACTGTGCCGACGGTGGCCTACTCGGGCGACCCCGGCGCGGGCAACAACCAGCGCTGGGGTGACACCATGGACGTGCGCGGCGCGGGAACCAACACCCAGGTCATTGTCGCCTCGCGCAACGGTAACGTCGTGGCGGTGCTCAGCACGGCGAACGGGACAACCTTCACCTCGAAGCTCGTCACTGTGGCAGACGCCCCCACGGGCGCCTTTGGCTTGGGCCTGGCTTTTGGCGCCGGCAACACGTTCTGGGGCAAAGCGACCTCGCAGAACCTGCGCCAGGTCTCCTTTGATCTGGCGGCGGGCAGCGGGACCACCATGCGCAGCCATGCCAATCCGGATTTTCCGGGCAGCGTGGCACCCATTGGCGTGAGCCCGCAGTTGAACCTGCTGGCGGGCATTAACGTCGGCGTTTCCGGCAACAATCTTCGTCTCTACAACCTCACGCCTGCCAGCGGCACGCCCGTGTTCATCACCTCGACCAACTTCGCTACCGATAACGACAATACCGGCAGCGGCACTGGTTCGGTGGACTTCGGCGGCGACCGCGTTTATGCCCTGGGCGCCAACAATGGCCTCGTGGCGCTGCGAGTCCTGCCGGCTCAGCCGGGCTGGTTCAATTCCATAAGCCAGCTCCCGGACAATTCAGTGCAATTGGGCATGGGAGGCAGTCCCAACGTAAACTATGTTCTCCAGTGGACCGGCGACTGGGGCGGCTGGTCCAACCTCTGCACCCTGTCCGGCACCAACGGTTTGTTCTGGTGGGTGGATCCCTCCGCCGCCAACACCCCCCAGCGCTTCTACCGTTTGCTCCTGACTCCGTAAGCTGATCCAGGGCGACGGCACGGGTGCGCTACCGCAGGCAACAGGGCGGCTTTCGGAACTCGGCACTCGCAAGCATTCTCACCCTCTCGTGCCGGTGAGTTTGCCGCTTTCATGTCCATTCATCTCCCGCCGATGAACCGCGTGGCCTTGGTCTCATCGTTCACGTAGACGGCGAAGTGGCCGCCGGGATAGCCGGGGGGCTTGTGGTTGTAGAACAACTGCCAGCCATCCTTGCGCGAGTCGAATTGCGCCGTGCTCAGGACGTAGTTTTCCAGCTTGATGCCTTTGCTTCGGGCTGCTTCATCCGCGAGCGCTTTCGCTTGCTCCGGGCTCAGCTTGTGCGGCCGGTACACCCCGCCGGTCAGGATGTCGAAAGACACTTTCTTGCCGCCGGCGAACTGGATGGAAAACACATACTCGTTGCTATTGTCAATTTGCTCCCAACCGCCCAGTTGAAATTCGGCTCGGCGCGTCACTGGTTCCGCCTCCATGGCCCCGCCGACCGTTGCGCCCAGTTCCTGGAGATCGGCCGTGGTCCAGGAGCGGAGGTGCTTGCCGCCGAGATAGAAGCTCAACTCGATTTGCTTATCCGGTGTGTCTGCGGGTTCGCCGGGCCTGGCCACGACCGCCACTTCGCCTGCGATCGGGCTCCATCCCAACACCAGGCCATCCCGGCTATACCAGTCGAAGTGGGTCACGCGCTCGTCTTTCTCCCGCCCGACGCGGTAGATATCAGTGGAGCCGGCGGAGTCGGATTTGCCGGAAGGCACGCAGCGGGCGTAATACGTGCCGCCTTGAATACACGCCACGTAGGGGCGATTGACTGCCAGCTTGGCGGCGCACCTTGCTCCAGCCATGGTTGTGCCCAGGCTGGATGCGATCAGGACTGCGACGCAGGAAAGGGCGTAATTCATCGTGTTCACGACAGATATGACGGGATTCCGCGCTGGAATGCTCCCGCGGACACGCGATTTCTTTGGCCACCGTCTCAGGGGTTCAGCCCGGCGGGCAACCCCGCCAGAGCTTCGCTGCTGCGGAGTTCACCCCGAACCGGTTCCTGAACGGCTTCTGGATGGCCAGTGGACGGCCAGGAAGATGGGCAGGAGACGGCCAGCACCTGGTCAACGGATGGCCGCCTGGTCGGATTAGTGCGCATTGGAAGGGCAAATGCTGGATGCCCACCCTCCCTGGGTAGCTGGGACTTCTGAACAGGATTTCCTTCCGTTTGATGGCAATCGGCTGGATTCCGCCGCAAAAGCCGGAGAGATACCTATGGGAATCTTGCGAGACCCCGGTGTGTATCCCATGGGGAGCGCTCCCCATGGGATACACACCGGGGTCAGTCCGTGGTCCAGCCGGGGACAAACCGTCCAAACGTGCCGAATCTTGAACTTATGAGGCTGTTGGGGGAAGGGGACAGCCGGGCATCGGCGCGTTATCTTCGGCGCAGCATGCGGCAAGCGACCCTGGAACAAGCAGAAATGTTGTCGTTTCGTTACAGGATGCCGGGATGCACCCGGGGCAGGGGCACGGGCACGATGCTAACTCACGCGCTTCCGAGGGGTCACACTACGCTTTGTCTGCTACAGCCCAGGTTCCACCCGTGGAGCTGCCAGTTGGAGCAAATGCGCGGCGCCCGAAAGCAGATTCCGGTTGTCAGTTAAGTGGGCAACACCGAGGGCGGCTTATGCGGTCTCGAAGACCCTTCTCACATACTCGCGGCTGCGACGGTGGTTTTCCACCACGGAGCGGGTGATTTTTGTCCCGGGTTCGAGGGCCAGTTCCACGGTGAACCGCCGCGGCAACTTGTGCGCCCGCGCATACGCGGCCACGGCTGCGTAGTCCACGTCCCCGGTGTCCAGGTCTTCCCACCAGATTCCGTCGCGGCTCTGGCGGAGGTGCCAGGTCACCACTCGGTTGCCGTATTGCTTGAGCGCATCCAGCGGCATGACGCCTCCTTTCCAGACCCAATGGACGTCGTAGCAGAAGCCGACCATGCCGGGTTGGGTGTGCTCGAAGGTGTAGTGGAATTCGCGCGCGTGGTTGGCCATCTCTGGCAGATGATGATGTATTCCGAGCTTAAGGCCCAGCGCGTTAAGGCCCTGGCCCAGTTCGCTCAGCGCCGCCGCTTGCGTCTTCAACTCGGCGTCGGTCTTCTCGCGCCCGATAGGGGCGGCGTTGCAGCTAATGACCTGGAACCCGGACTGCTGGCAGACCCTGGCCGCGGCCAGCATACGCGCTACCGTCTCCCCGGCCCTGGCCGGTTCGTGGAGGCGTGCGCCGACGTAGATGCTCACCGGCTGCAGCCCTTTGTTTCTAAGCTGCTCGGCGAGCCTGGCGTTCTCCTCGGGGTGGGCCACATCCATGAAGCCCTCGAGGTAATCGTAACCGGTGTCGCGCAGCGCCGAAATGACCTCCTCCACCTCCAGCTTCCTGTTGTCGCGCTGGGCGTATTGGCCCCAGCCGAAAATGTTGGAGCCTACCAGCGTTTTCCGGTCGGCGGCGCGCGGGTCGGGGCCTGTGCGACAGCCGGTGAATGAGGACATCACCGTGCCGAGCGCCAGCGCGGAACCGGCTTGCCGAATGAACTCGCGCCGGGATGAGCGGGAGGCCGAGTCGGGACCATCAGGGATGGATTGAATCATGCCAGTATTGAATTCCGGTCCGCGATACCGCGCCAGCGAAAAGTAAGGTCAGTGGTGCCTTCTCCGATCCTGGCAGACCAAACGCATTGCTTCGGGCGTTGCTTGTTATGACCACCAAGCGGCGGCGGGCCTCCTGCCCGGCGGAATGGTTGCCGGCGGGCGCGCGGACTCGGGCGGCAAGCTGCCGCCCTGACTGGCAGGCGGGGACGCCTGCCGCCACGGGGAGGGCCTGAGGGCGCTGGTCCCGCCGCACCTTTCCCCCTCACGCAAGCGGTGGGCTCTCCAGTGAGGCCCATGGCATCGCGTCCTCAGACTCGACCCGCCGCCGGCATTTGGCGTGAGCGGGTGCCGGCGGGGTATTACCTGTCTTGCGAATAGACAAGCTAAATGGCCTTGAGCGCATTCGGCGGTGTTATACATTACAGGTGAACTTGCGCCACGCATTTATGTCTGGAACTCGACGAATCTGGGTGAAGGGCCGACGCGCCGGGCAACCTTCGAGAGAGGGTTTTACGCTCATTGAGCTGCTCGTGGTTATTGCCATCATTGCAATCCTGGCGGCCCTGATGCTGCCGGCCCTGGCGACGGCCAAGGAGAAGGCCAGAAGGACGGAGTGCCTATCGAACCTGAAACAGCAGGGCGTGGCCAACACGATGTACGGCAACGACAACAACAATAAGTTCTTCTCCTGCCCCACGAATCCCGGGGATTACATTTGGGCCTACGCGAACTACGGCGGCAAGCAGGGGAAGGAATTCCCCGCGCAATTGCGCGCCATGAACGAGTATGTCTGCCTGACCGGACCAGTCCGGACCAATACCGGCGGCGCGGCGCTGGTGTTTCGTTGCCCGAGCGACACCGGGACATTGCCGGGAGCCTTTTGGCCCGCGCGCCGGCCGACAATCTTCGATCGTTTCGGCACGAGCTATACTTACAATAGCGACGCCAACGACGGCGATGGCCGGCTGGGTTTGGTGGGCAAGACCTTCGATCAGGTCAAGAACCCCTCAAAGTGCCTTCTGGTGGTGGATAACACCCTTTGCGCGTATTCGCAGAATCTTAACCCCTTCGAGATCTCTTATTGGCACGACCAGAAGCGGCTGGGGTGTGGTGGAGCCGCCTTTGTGGACGCACGCGCGGCCTACGTGCGCGTGACCCGGGACCAGCCGGATTGGAAACGCGGGGCGAACTGGACGTTTGTTTTCAACGATCCGTGAGCGCGACGCCGTGTTCGGCGCTTCCCAAGTACAGATCGCGCGACGGCGCGGTTGAAATCTAAGCCCCATTCAGCCAGAGCGACAGCTCCCAACGGGGCTGTCCGCCACCCAAGCGCTTCTTGCCGTTGAAAGGCGGCGAGCACTCCCAACTGATGCTGTAACGCAAGGCCGGGAAACAACAGAACGGCCCAGCCTGCGTTACCAACGCAAGCTGGGCCGGCTCTTTCTGAAAGGCAAATGCCCCCGGGAGGCAGCGCCTCACGGCGTATAGGACACACGATAAAAGCGCACGGCGGAGGTCACGGAACTTTCCGTCTGCGAATCTGAAGTGCCGCTCGCTTCTTTGCTGCCCGCCGAATACCAATCCGCCAGATTATTAAGATTCGTGTTGTACTCCAGCAGATAGGTCTTGCCGATTACCGTATTGGTGTAGTTGATAGCAAGGTTGCCTGCGCCCACTGGCGTGATGGAGGTGATCTGCGGGCGAACCGCGGGTGCCACCGCCGGGGTCACCACCAGCACAAAGGCGCGGTTGCGCGTCTCAGCACCGTCGGTATACTTCCCGTATCCCGTGACGACGGGATACCCATCCGCGTTGACCCCAACGCTATACGCTCGCTCCAGCTTCGTGAAGCTGCCCATGATGCCCTCCGACGTGGCGTAGTCGGTCAAGTCCAGCGCAGTCCAGTTGTTCGTGTCCGCATCCCCGGTATCCCAGAGCACAGCTCGTTCGCCCAGCGTCGCTCCGCGATAGCACGTACCCACCGCGTAGCGCCCGTCGGTGCTGCAACCGAAGGGCGTCACCGCCCAGGTCGCCCCCGGCTTGGGTGCCGCGTCAACGAAATCGGGCAGCCGGGCAATGCTTTCAAACGTGTTCGTCACCGCGCCCACAATTGCTTTGTAGCCATACCACGGGCCGGTCGCATATGTGGGCGAATGGCCAAATATCGTGTTGCCGTCGGGCGTGATCGCCCAGGCTGAACCCGTCCAAGTGCCGTCAAGGCCCGGAAACACCCAGATATTTTGATAGCTTTGGTAGGGGGGTGCTCCGGCCCCGGGCATTATTGTCGGTGGGTATTCAAGGACGAAGTTGAGGATACCTCCGGCAGTGCCGAAAAATCCTTCGTAGGGCGCCCCCCCCCAATCTGCGCCGCCATCAACATACTGGCCAACCGACCGGCCAGTGGCGGCGATTCCGTTAATGCGCACGTAGTTACCGGTCTGAACGGGGTGCCCGTTTTGCCCGTCACCGTCGTAGCATTGGAAGTAGTTTTTGATCGTGAGATGAGCGTTCCCAAAGCTATTACTTCCACGATAGGTGTAGCAGAATTTGAGGCTGTTTTCGAACGGTTGAAAGCCCCACGCGATGGAGTAGTAGGCGTCGGAGTTCGTGGTCGCTGCCAGGGTATTGGCAAGCGGGATGACTGGGCCGCCGCTTTTCGTAAAGTCAACGGTTGCGTCCCGGCATTTGATGCCGACGTTCAAGTTCGTGCCGCCATCAGTGGTCATGTTCCAACATGGATAGGGCCCCCCGCCGCCCCAGCCGTTGCAGACTGCCTCTATGGTGCCCAGATTGTTTGTGCGGTACCCCACTCCAGTGACGGCGAGCCAGATAGACCCCGCGGTGCTCGGCTGCTGGCCAATAGTGTTGGCAGTTACGTTGAAGAAATAACCTCTTGCCTGGTCGCGGGCGTTCTGGAGGTAAGTCGTATGAGAATCTGAGGACCAAGCGGTTATGAGATTGGTGCGGTCGTAACAGAGACCTACCACGTACTTTCCGTCCGGGGTGATAGCACGCCCTTCGTTTTGGTGCAGAATGCCCGTGTAATTGGTTGCGTCGGGACCCGAACTTTGGCTATTCGTCGCCCAGGTCGGTATGGGTATGACCGTTAGCGTTGAGGCCAGCGCGCTCGCAGCCGCCGCTGCGACGGCCAGCACGACAAGCGGAAGCGTGAGTTTCCTAAGCCTCATCCCCGGGTTGGGGCGCGTTCGGCGTTGAGAGAATAGGCGATTCATGGAGAGGATTCTTTTCATTCTATGTTTGGTTGCGCATTACTACTCTACTAGCATAGCCATGCCGGCGGCCCGATTTGCCGGGACTCAAGTACAAGACCGCTGGCTACATGCTCACAGTTTCCCCCAACTAGGTGGCGGACTGCAAGACAAATCAGCTTGTCTATTAGGCAAACAGGTGCTCGGGGGAGGTTTGACGGGCACCGGGCGAGGGGTGTGCGGTCTGACGTTGCCGCCAAATCCACGTGGCACGCGAGGGAGCGGGCCGTGAACCGAGATGGCGCGCGGTCCGCCGATAGCGTAAGGTGGCGTTCCCCGGCTGGAGTGTTTCCGCACTGGCCGGGCCATCCTGTGTTGTGCGCGCGGCAGGCTGGCGTCTTTCCATGCGCTATCGCGTCGCCCGGCATCGCCCAAGGGTCCGGCGCAGCGTAAGGCCACGGTGGCGTGCCACGCGGAAGCTTGTCTATTAGTTAGACAGAGAGGAAAATCATTGACTTCGCGCCGTTATGTAGAATAATTGCGCTATATGTTTGGTCAACGTACGCTCGGAGGTGGCAATCGGGCGAACTGAGGGCCGAACCTAACACAAAATGGCTACAAAATCTAAGACCTGGCCGAATACCTACTAAGATCCCATGAAAACTAAATGTTTATTTGTTATCGCTGCGATGGCGGCATCATTAGCCAGCGCGGCGGATGTGAACCTGCTATTGGACCCCAACAACCTAGCGGCTAACGGCTGGAGCACAACCATCAAGCATTCCACCCCCACCTACGTCTATACCCCCGGGGCGGGAACGGTTACCCAGGTGGCGGACGTCGGCGGTGTTGGCGCCTTCAAATTTACCGTCCCCGCCATGAACACGGCGTGGACCTTTGATTCTGCCCTGATTGGCACCGCCAACCTGGCAGGGACGCTTGTGAACAATATCTCCAGCATCAAGATCCGTGCGCTCGGGATCACTGGTGACAACGCCAACAGTTGGCAGCCGCCCAGCATCACCTTGTCCCTTTCGAGGGGTGGCGCCACCTCTGACCGCAACCTCGTGTATGTCCCGTGGAGCACCCAGTCAAGCAGTTGGGGAGCTCCAGCGGCCCATCCGCGTGCTTCTGGGCAATGGTTTGAGTTTGACGCGACAACAGAGGGCACTTGGATAGTTGTGGATACTGGCGCGAAGTACGCGACTTGGGCTGCCGTGAAGAGCGCTCTTGGGACTGCCGCGATCGCGAACCAGAGCCAGCTGCCTCTTAGCTGGGGCTATGCTTCTCAGCAGGGCGTGAATATCGGCATCTACCCGCTGTACGACGAGCAGCGAGCCCTCGACAGCGCTGTCTCCGGCGAAGTTGACTGGTTCGAATTCACTGTCAGCGGCGTGACAACCCGTTATGACCTGGGCGTTGTTCCTGAGCCTGGTACGCTAGGGCTCTTGGCCGTCGGTCTGGGCCTGTTGGCTCTCCGCAGGAGGAAGTAGTTTAAACCGCCAAAGAGCGTAGGAGTGTAAGACCCGGCCTCTGGCCGGGTCTTCCTTTTGAAGGAGCACGGTGGTGTGAAGGATCGGCTGGGGGTGCCAAGTTGGGCTGTCGACGAAGTCATTTCGCGGATGGCAGCATCAGCTCGATGTCTTCCTTCACTCACAATTCCGTTGAAGTCCGAGTTGGGGCAGCTATGAATGGGGCTGCATGAACTACACCGTGCGAGCTGCCGCCGTTGCGCCCGCCCTTGATGCCGAGTGGACAGATCCGGCCTGGGGGCGTGCTGAGACACTGGAGATTCGCCATTTCCGCCCCGAGAGCAGCAGCCATCACCCGCAGACCTCTGTCAGGCTGCTTTATGTCGTTACGGGCATTTACGGCATCTTCCGCGTGCAGGATCGCTATGTGCGGTGCGTGCGAACCCAGTACATGCAGGAGGTTTGGAAGGACAGTTGCGTCGAGTTTTTCGCGCAGCCCAGGCTGGACCGGGGCTACTTCAACTTCGAATTCAACTGCGGTGGCGCGTTCCTGTGCAGTTACATCACCAATCCAGAGCGCACGCCGGAGGGTTTTAAGGAGTTCACCCGGGTGCCGGCCGAAATAGGCCAGAGGATTCAGGCCCGGTCATCGCTGCCGCAGCGGATAGACCCGGAGATTACGGCGCCGGTGCTGTGGACGTTGCGGTTCTTCATCCCATTCAGCCTGTTCGGGCAATACCTCGGGGCGCTGGGCGCGGCATCCGGCCAGGAATGGCGGGGCAACTTCTTCAAGTGCGCCGACGAATCTTCCCACCCGCACTGGGGCTGCTGGTCGCCGGTGGATGAACTCAACTTCCACCGGCCAAGTTGCTTTGGGACTATTCGTTTCGAGTAGTGGCAGCCACGGGCGCAGTGACTTTCTGAAGCACTGGTGGCTGGGGATTTCGCAACGTCCTGGACGGGGCGGAGCTTGCTGCGCCCGACGACGACGGGACCCTACAGGCATCTGTCCGACGCGAAGCACCGGGGGCGTTCCTCCTCTCCTCCTTTGGACTGAGCATTACCCACAGCTTTGGCCGCCCTCGCCGGCCAATCCCGGCGGGATGATTGACCATAGCCCAACGTTTCAACGTTGGGTGTCAGGCGACGAACCGGGCCGAGCCCCGAAGGGGCGGCTGCACGGCGATCCTGGTCATCACCCTTCAACCGTCCCTTCGGGACTTGCTCCCCACCTGGCCCTTACCCAACGTTGAAACGTTGGGCTATGTTCGCCTTGTCCCTCCGGGACAAATGCCCGACCTCGACGCTGGCTGATCTCTGCGATCCGTTGACGATGCCCGCGGCGCTGCTCCAGGCGCACCAGGACCTGGACCGGGCGGTGGACCGCTGTTATCGGCCCGAACCGTTCCCCAGCGACCGGCACCGGGTGGAATATCTCTTTGCCCGCTACGAAAAGCTCACCGTCCCGCTCGTCGCCGCTGCGTTACCGCGGTTGGGGCGCACCCCGTCCGGCCGCGCTTTACCCTATTTGCTCTAGGCCGCCGGGAGCTTCCGCTGCCCGACGATCCACTTGAAGATGAGCTTCACATCGTCGCCGGTCTTGATGAGGCCCAGCGCGATCTTCGGGGCGGGCGGGTTCACTTTGAAATCGGTCATCTTGAGCGCGACCGTGCCAGTGATCTCCAGCTTCTTGTCTGCCAACGGCAGAACGTTGACCACCATTGCGATCTTGTTAGTCACTCCGGCCACGGCCAGGTCACCCTTGGCGTCGAACACATAAGGGGCATCCTTGGCTTTGGGCGCCTCTTTGAGCGTCATTTCAGTCAGGTGGTAAACGATCCGCTTGTGGACTGGCTCCTTGAGGTGCTCCCACATGATCTCGTCCATCTTGTCACTGTAGGGTTTGCCGTCTTTCTCGATGCTCTTGAGCGAGCGCACCTGAATGAAGACTTCGGCTTTGGCCTCCACCTTGCCGGGAGTCACGGCCTGGCCGGGTTCGAGCGGAAAGCCGGGGCCGACCTCCATCAGGCCGCCGATGAAGGGGCTTTCCACTTGCCAGTCATGGATGTTGGAGGTGCCTTCGATTCTCATTTTGCTGCCTGAACGCGCAGCGTAGGTGGTCATCTGGCTGGCCGCCTGCAAGGACGCCGCTGCCAGCAATAAACAAGTGATAGTTCCTGCGAATAGTGTGTGTCTCTTTGTATTCATTTTTATTGGTTTAACGCATCAGGTTAATCTGGTTATACTGCCTTTGAGGGGGGGGCTGGCTTGTTCAAGCCAGTTGATACCATTCGGGTTTCAGTTCGATCCGCTTGTTGCCCAGAATGGCCTCGTTGGCCTTCACGGCGGTGACGACGGCGTGGAAGCCCTCCAGGTAACTGGCGGCTGCGCGTCGCGGCACGGCTGACAGGTGCTCCATCATGCCCTCCAGATCGTCCTCGCCGTAGCTGGCCTTGTAATCCTCCGCCGCGGTGTCGAGGTCCACCGAATTGCGGAGAAAGTTGCCCAGTGCGAACGAAAGCGGGGTATTGGTAAAGGGTTCATCCTGTGCCGGCTTGGGCTGCTCGTTGGCAGGGGGGGCTTTGCTCTTGCCGGCGACCAGTGCGATGCCGGTCTCTTTGTAGAAGGTGAGCTTGTCGGCGTAGACCTCCCAGCCCAGCAGCGGCGAGTCCACTTCCTTGAACATCCACGCCTTGCCATCGCGCATCAGAACCGCCGCA
Organism: Candidatus Paceibacterota bacterium; assembly: GCA_035452965.1. Classification (NCBI taxonomy): domain Bacteria; kingdom Bacillati; phylum Minisyncoccota; species Minisyncoccota bacterium. Next base: position 205,826 of record DAOTCE010000005.1, read on the forward strand.
TCGCTCCCGTAGAGCATCTCGTATTCGCCGTCAAACGAGTTGACCAGCGTGGCATCATAGATCATTCGGACGTCCCCGGGGAATTCCAACACCGCCTGGACAGTGTCTGGCACATCGCGGTCTTCCTTCCAGAAGGCGAGGGAGCCGAAGCCGGTGACCGCGGTCGGCAGCGCGTTGAGGAACCAGCCCGCCTGGTCAATCTGGTGGCTCCCGATCTCGCCAACGAGGCCGAGCGAGGTGGCCCGGCTCAGCCGCCAATTGAGCGCCTTTTCCTGCGCCGGGTTGGACGAAGCAGTCCGCCAGTTTGTCTTCTTGTGCGATTGGGCGCGGGCGAGGACGGTCTTGCCCAGGGCGCCGGAGCGGATGAACGGCAGCAGGAAATGGCGCTGCGGGTCGGAGCGCATCTGCAGGCCCGACTGAAAGACCAGTTGCCTGGCTGCTTTCGCCGCGAGAGCGATCTCTCGCGCGTCCTCGATGCTGCCGGCCAGGGGCGCCTCGCAATACACGTGCTTCCCCGCTTTCAACGCCGCCAGCACGATCTCTTTGTGCTGGTGCGTCGGCGTGGCAACGATGACGGCCTTGATGTCCTTGTTATCCAGGATCGACTTATAATCTGTCGTCTGGGCCGCTCCAGGCGCGAGTTTGGCGGTGCGCGTAACGAAGGGCTGGTAGGTGTCGCAAACGGAGACGATTTTGGCGTCAATCGGGGGCGTCGCCTGCGGCATCCGCGCGAGGGTGTTAACGATCTCGCGGCCCCACGCACCCAGGCCAATGACCGCCACGTTGATCTTGACGGCTGGGGTCTTGGTCTCGCCGGCGGGCGCGGCGTTGGTTTGGGCGAAAAGCTCCACGCCGCCGAGCATGGTCATCAGCGTGGCCACCGAGCCGCCTTTGAGGAACTCGCGTCGGTTGTATTCCAGGGCATTGCTGTCGTTCTCGTTCATATTGGACTTTGGACTGAGGGCTTAAGATGTCGGGGTTGTGCTTATTCCACCGCCAATTTCTGCGGCTTGGCGTTCATCTTCTCCAGGCCTAACGCCCACTTGATCCCGCCCAGAATATGTTTCTGGTAGGCCTCCGCCACTTCCTTGGGATTCTTGCGATCCGGCCAGTCCGGGTCCCACACATCCTCGCGATGGCCCAATGAGGTGTAGAAGACGCGGCCCTTGCCGTAATCTTTGCACCAGGCGATCGGGTAATCGCCAGGCGTCTTATCGTTGGGGTGTTCGTCCAGGGTCAGCAGGCCGTGGACTTTGGAGCGGTCGAAGTTCTTGAACTGGTAGATCTCGTCGAACACCTTCCAGCTACCGGGCAGATGGCGGCAAATCGGGCATTCGCTATCCTGATTGATGGCGTCCACTTCCACCTGCGCGCCGTGCGTTTTGAACTGGGCGCCGATCATCTCGATGTACGGGGCGAACTTGTGAAAGGTGTCGGTGGCCGAATGCATCCCCACAAAGCCTTTGCCGGATTTAATCCAATCCAGGAATGCCTGTTTGTCCGGCAGCGGCAGTTCGCCGGTGGTATTGGCAAAGATCACTGCGTCGTATTTCTTGAGCGCGGCGGGGTTCATCTTCTCCGCGAGCACCTTTTCGATGGCCGCGTTGACCTTGTCCTTGTCGGGTTTGCCGTCCGGGCCTTTGAATTGCGGGTCAGCAGGCTCGACGCGCGCGTAGTCCACGGTGAAGGCGTTGCTTTCCTTGCTGAGTTCGGCGAGCACCTTTTCCGCCGTGGGAATCGAGCTGTGGCGGAATCCGGTAGTCACCGTCACTACCAACACCTTCTTGAGCGCAGCCTGCGCCGGGGCAGCCAGCCCAACAATGCCGCCGAGCAATACTCCAGCCAATAGTGACCAGCGCATCCAACCATACTCTAATGTTCTCATATACTTTTCCGCGCAAACACTCATGAGCCCGTGCTCTCTGAGACTCGTTTGCACCGGATGAAATTCATTTTTTGTCCCCGGGTCAAGGCTTCTGTGTCGGCATTTTCTTGACGCGGCCCGTCGGGCGTGTTGTATATGCTCCTCGATTGGCGCCGGCGCAGTGAGGCCACCTGGCGGTGGCGGACTCCGGCCCCGACGGAACCAGATAATAGCTATGGCTGATCTAAGATTCACCTGTTCTCATTGCGGGCAAGAGATTGAATGTGACGAACTATGGTGCGGGCGCGACATTCAATGTCCCACGTGCCAGAAGGAGATTCCCGTGCCCCCCAAGCCCGACACTCCACCCCATGCGGCCTTCGCCGCCGCCAAGCCGGGGCAGGCGCGGTTGTCCAAGTCTGGCCGCCCCAACCCGACGCGGTCTCTGGCCCCTCAAGCTGCGGCGCTGGAACAATCGCTTGCCGAGGTAAAGTCCGGCCGAAAAGGCAACGTGAAGAAGTGGGTGACCACGGGAGCGGTGGTGGTCGTGCTGGGAGCGGGTGGCTACCTGGGCTATCCTTACGCCCAGGCTTGGCTGGCCAAACGGAGTGAAGCGGCCAACCAGGCCAGCGGAGCTGCCGCGCAGCAGGACGCCAGCGCCAGCGCCGCCGAACCCGCCCCGGCAGAGCCTCCGGCCCCGGCGCCCGAAAAGGAATTACCCCTGATCCCGCCCCTCTGGACCCTGGATGTGGATAAGGCAGCCATTCCGGAAGCCCGCGCCAATGGCATGATTTGCGGCACCAATTTCGTCGTCGAAACCGCCCGCCTGGATCAGGTCGGTCCCACTTGCCTGCTGCAGTTGGTTCAGGGTGCGGCCGCTGCGCCCGATCGGGCCTTTTTGATCTACCTGCGCCCGAACGCCGGGGAAGGCGTCACGGGACGCACGTTTACCGTTTCGCAGGACATGAGGGGCCGGGCAGTTCCACAACTGGTGAAAGTCTGGAAGACCAACCCCCGTTATCAGGCCCAGAGGAAGACCATATCCTCGGGCTACGCAATGAAGCTCGAACTCGGCCAGATCACTAATGGCACGATTACCGGCAAGATCTACCTCGCCGTGCCGCCGGAGAACGAGCAAAGCGTCGTGGCGGGCGTATTCAAAGCCACCACCAGCCTCGCTGACGCGACGGGCGCCACCGCGGCCAACCCGGCTCCGTCACCGGGTACGGAGCCTGCACCTGCTCCGCCGCCCAGTGCCGAGCCCGCCAATTTCCAGCAGCGCTACGGCGTTAAACGCTAGCCCGGCTCGATCTTCAGACAGTCGCCGGCGGGGCGAATCTCGGACGCCGCTTTCGTGCCGGGCCTGAAGGGGCTTGCTTTCGGGGCAAGGGAGCCTACCATTCCTTGCTGCCTGACCCGTTCGATCGGGCAAGGGCGGTAGCATGATTCGCTCACTGGTATTTACGACGCAAGGCCGGTTGCACAGCAAGGACATTGAGATGTTCTTGATGCCAACCTTGCTGAGCGATACCAACCTGTTCCTTTGGGTGGACCTGGAGAAGGCCACGCCCGAGGAGATCAAGTACGTGCTGGAGGACGTCTTCCATTTTCACCCGCTGTCCATCGAGGATTGCATCGCGGCGAGCCCTTCGCCGAAGGTGGAGGAGTACACTCCCAAAGAGGGCGATTGGTTTACGCCGTACCTGTTCATGGTGATTCATGCCGTGGACTACAGCCGGAAGGATGGTGTCTTTGCCACCAGCGAGCTGAATTTCTTCCTCGGGAAGAACTTTCTTGTCACCTATCACGATGGCCCCCTGCGCAGCGTGTCGCATACCGAAGAGTGCGCCGTCAAGGCTACCAAGAACATCGCCCGGGCCCCCGATCGTGTGGCGCACACCTTGCTGGATTCAATCGTTGACAACTATAAGCCGGCCCTGGACGAACTCTCACTTGAGATTGCGGAACTCGAACAGCAGGCCCTGCAGCATCCGACCCAGCAAGTACTTAACAAGATTCTGCAGGTGAAGAAGGAGGTGCTCCACCTCCGCCAGATCATCGGGCCGCAGCGCGAGGTCCTGGCCCGGTTTGCGCGTGGCGAGTTCAAGCTTATCCGTGCCCATCTGGTTCCTTATTACCGCGACGTTTACGATGCGCTGTTCCATATTTCCGAGTTGGCGCAAGGATACACTGATACGCTCACGAACATCCTTCAGGTTTATCTGAACATGTCCAGCAACCGCACGAGCGAAGTGGTCAAGCTGCTGACCATGATCACGGTCATCACCACTCCGCTGATGATGGTGGGCACCTGGTATGGCATGAATTTCAGGCACATGCCCGAGGTGGATTGGAAATACGGCTACTCCGTCGCCCTGGGCGTGACCATGGTGTCCACGGCTGCCACGTATTGGTATTTCAAGAGGAAGAAATGGTTCTAACCAAGGCCACCCGCGACCCTTGGCATCGGACGCGCGGCCGCAGCGGGCGAACCGGTCCGCCCGTTCCCTGGTTCACTCATCCCGCATTGCCGTTTGCATTTCACGCTTCTTAACATGGGCAACAAATCCAGCTTCCTTGACAAGGTGCTGTCCCGCATTGGGCGGCTGGACGAAGCCGGCCTGCAAACCGTTGTGCAGCGCCTGGCGCGCGAGCGCAGCTTTCTGGAAACCCTCTTCAACACAATCGAAGATGGCGTGCTTGTGGTGGACGAGACTGGCCGCATTCTCTATTTCAACCAGGCGGTCACACGATTCCTGGGTTTGCAGCCCAGCGTCGAAGGCCAGCCCATCACCAATTTCATCCCCGAACTGGAGTGGGACAAGATTCGTCGCTTCGACAGCGCCGGAGGCTCGGGCGTGGTCCGCCATGAATTCGAAGTGCAGTATCCGCGCCCGCGGTTCCTGCGGCTCTACGCCGCGCCGCTCGACGGGCAAACCGCCGGCAGTGCCGGGGTCGCGCTTATCCTGCACGACGCCACTGAGGCGCGGCAGAAGACCATCGAGGCCATTGAGAGCGAGCGCACGCAGGCGCTGACCCAGCTTGCCGCCAGCGTGGCCCATGAACTGGGCAATCCGCTCAACGCCCTGCACATCCACTTGCAGCTCATGGAACGCGAGTTGAAGAAGCTCAGAGCCGGCACCTCGGTCGAGCCGCGCGGCAAGTCTGGCTCCGGACGCCATCTGCGCGCCCGCGCGGCTGCTGGCGCCGGTGACAGCGATGCCCGTGATATCGTCCCCAAGCTCGAGCAATACCTCTCCGTCGCCCGCGGCGAAATAGACCGCCTCGATTACATCATCACCCAGTTCCTGCACGCCATTCGGCCGACCCTGCCGCAGCTCAAGCTTGTCTCCCTGAACGATGTGGTCCACAAAACCCTTGAGCTCCTCCGGCCCGAACTCGACAACCGCGGCTTGAATGTCCGGACCCGGCTTGCCGTCCCAATACCTGTCACCCCGATTGATCCGACCCAAATCCAGCAGGTGTTGGTGAATCTGATCAAGAATGCCCTCCAGGCTATGACCAAAGGCGGCACCCTCACCCTGCAAACCGGTGAAGGGTCAGACGGTGTCTGGGTGAGCGTCGCCGACACCGGTGGCGGCATCCCGCAGGAGCAGATCAACCGCATCTTCGAGCCGTTTTACACCACCAAGAAGAAGGGCACCGGTCTGGGACTGAAGATTGTCCAGCGGATTGTCCGCGCCCACGGCGGGCGTATTGAACTGGAGAGCCAGGTTGGCCGCGGCACCACCTTCCGCATCTGGCTTCCCTTGCACGAGCGCAAGCCCCGCCTCCTCGAAGCCCCCATGCACGACTAACTGGCGCTGTCGTTCAAGTGTTGGGCGGACGTCGTGAATCGGTCTTCAACCCCAGCACGCTGAGGAAGAAACTCGAAAAGCAAATTTGCATGGCCACCACTATTAGCGTCACCGCTGGAAGCAGCCGCCGCATATTGTCGCCGTAGGACAGCATCCCATAGCCCGCTCGTTTCCAGACCCACAGGGCGTGCAGCAACAGCGCTAGTCCCAGGACCAGCACGGCCAGCCCAACACATATCCCCTTTTCCAGCGTGAAGGTCTTGAACACTCGCGAGAACTTCGGGTCCTGCGGTAGCAACCCCTCCCCGACGGCGAAGACCTTGGTAAAGAAGGCAAACGCAACCAGTTGCATGCCGATGATTACGGACATGCTCGCCACCGCCAGCGTGCCGGTGCTGAACTCCACGCCGCCGATGTGCACCGGTGCCATCGTCAGCACCGCCCCGGCCCCAGTCCCCAGCACCCCCAGCACTAGGCCCGGCACCAGGAACAACCACCGCGGCGAGTAGATCAGCATGAACCGCAGGTGCCGCCACCCGTCCCGCCAAGGCTTCAAATGCGGCCGCCGTGATCGCCCGTCCCGGTGCAGCGTAATCGGCACCTCGGCAATTCGCAGCGACTTCAGGGTCGCCTTGATCACCATCTCCGAAGCGAACTCCATCCCGGTGGTCTTGAGTTCCAGCTTTCGGTAGGCCTCTTTGGTCAATCCGCGCAGGCCGCAGTGGAAGTCCCGCGCCGGGCATTTGAAGAACAGCCGACCAATGAACGATAGGCTCGGATTGCCAATCCAACGATTCTTCCAAGGCATCGCTCCGGGCGCGATCACCCCGCCTCCGCCCGGGAGTCGGCAGCCCATGACCAGGTCATAGCCCTCGCGGAACTTCGCCACGAACCCTTCGATGGCCGAGAAGTCATAGCTATCGTCCGCGTCGCCCATGATGATCCAATTCCCGCGCGCCGCCTCGATCCCGCCGCGCAAGGCGCTCCCGTAGCCTTTCTCCTTCACGTGGACAACCCGCGCCCCTGCTTTCTCGGCGATGGCCACCGAACCGTCGGTGCTGCCATTGTCAGCGACCAGCACCTCGCCGCGCGCGCCGGTCCGCGCCAGGCCCGCCCGCGCCTTCTCAATGCACCGGGCCAGCGTCTCCGCTTCATTCAGGCACGGCATGAGGATCGTTAGCTCACATTCATTTTGCATACGCAATTCACCCGCCGGGTCGAATCTGGAGCCACTACAAAGGTCTCAGGCTCGTTGTCGAGGCGCGATTATGCGGGTCTGCCGCCCGACCGGTCAACTGGGATTCCAGGTCAGTTGGATTCACCGGGACTCCCGCCCCCGTTCGCGCTCGACACCGGGGCTGATCCGGGGCTAGTCTTGCGCCCGCAGACCATGAGTGGGACGTTGATCGCCTTGATTACCGCCGGGTGCGTTTTTAGTGGCACGTTGATCGGCCTGGCGCTTAGCAAACTCCTGCCGGCACATCATCTGACCGCCGATTCAAAGGATGCCGTCAAGATGGGAGCGGGCATGATCACGATGATGGCCGCGCTGGTCCTGGGTTTGCTGGTCAGTTCCGCCAAGAGCACCTTCGACTCGACCAATGCAGCCATCACGCAAGTCGGCGCAAAGGTCATTCTGATGGACCGCCTGCTGGCGAACTATGGCCCGGAAACCAAAGAAGTCCGCGAGACGTTGCGCCGGATGGTCACCGCGGGCATCGAGATGCTATGGCCGGAAGAGAGTCCCACGGAGCTGGGCGTGATGAGCTTTGAGCGCGCCGCTGCAATGGAGAAGCTGTTGCAGCAGATGCGGGGGCTGAAGCCGCAAACCGGGGCTCAGCAAGCCTTGCAGGCGCAGGCATTGGCACTGGGCAACGAAATACTGCTCACCCGCTGGCTGCAGATTGAACAGGCCTATGTTCCACTGCCGCTGCCTTTCGTGGTCATCCTGCTTTTTTGGCTGACGCTGCTCTACACCAGCTTCGGGCTGCTGGCGCCGCGCAATGCCACGGTGCTTACCATAATGTTCCTGGGCGCCCTGGCGGTGGCGACGGCGCTGTTCCTGATCGTGGAGATGAATCGCCCGATGGCCGGAGCCATCAAGGTATCCAGTGCCCCAATGCGAAACGCGTTGGAGCACATAGGCCGGTAGCAGTGCGTGGTGCCGCCCTTCGGGCCAAGCCGACATTGCCGCATGGCTTTTGAGGACGTCCCCAGGTTGCATCGGGGAGCTCCGCGCCACAGACTGCCGCTATTCGCCGGCCGTCCTTTCATTGGGCTGGAAGGGTGATCAACAGCAAGGGCTTGCGCTGAACGCTGTCGCTTGGCGAGAACCACATTGTGAGCGGGCAAATGCGCGCTTGGTTTTGAGGGCGCAGTCGTCTATCCAAAGCCACCGATAGCGGTCCGGCCTGCTCGCCTTGCTCAGGCGCTATATCATTAATGCCGGGTTTTCGGCTGCCGGGTGGTAGACCCCGCAGTGGCGGTTGCCAGGGTCGGCAAGGCGATGAAGGATTCCAGAAGATTCTCCAGCGTCGTATTGGTCGCCCCGGGACGGTTTTCGGCAAAGCAAGCCAGGAAGCCGCCGTCCCGATGCAAGGCGAGATAAACACGGCAGCGATCGAAGACCCAGCACAACCGCCCTGGCTGAACACCCTGCTGGCGCAGGCTATCAGCGGTTGCTGACAGCCGGTCCAGCGCCTGTTCCACCTGCGCGGAATTAAATCCCGCATCATAACAGCGGGTCACGCACGTGCGGTCGGGTAGCCGCACGCTGCAAGCCGCCACGCCCGGCAACGGCAGGTGGCCATCCAGAAACGCCTCGATCGCTTCGCTCATGCGAGGTCCTCCTTCGCTCTGACGCTCCGCACCCACACCCGCCGGTCGGGGAGCACCTGGCAGACGATGCGCTCGTCTTGAGCCAGGATTTCCAGGCGGTCAAAACGGCCTACCGGGGCCAGGGCGCCCACCTGCGCCGCGTGCTGCTCGAGTTGCTCCAGCAAATACAGTTGCTGCTCCAATGACTTGCTTTGCCATTCATAAAGCACCTCGCCTGTCCCAGAGCACAGGACTATTTCTTGGATGTAAGTCTCGCAGACCGATGACTCTATGTCTGCCGCCACCGATTCTTCACCAGGCTCAATCCGGGGAGGGGCGATGGCTTCCGGTTCCTGGGCCTGCTGGCCTTCGTCCGACAATCGCGCCGCTTCCATCAGCAGGGATTCCCATTGGCCTTCGATTGTGCGATGCGGCGGCTCCGCGTACGGCAGCAGGTTAAACTCTCCCCCGCGCAATGCCAGCAGACCGTAGAGCGCCATTTCCCCCCCTAGTGTGCCCGACTCCGCATGAACAATCGCGCCGTCACTGATGAAGATTCGCCCCCTCACCTTGCCGGTGAAGATCTCCAGCACAGAGGACTTGCGGCCCAGGCATTCCACCTGAAGCACCTCGTGCAAGCCCACCCGCCGCATCATGCCGCGGAAGCCCGTCTGTGGTTGAGCCCCGGCCAGCGCATCCAGCGCGGCGAAGACACTCGCAAACCCGTCTGGTGTGATCGGCTTCTCGAGGAACAACAAGGCACCGCTCTCCTGGCTTTCCTTGCGGTTCTCCTCGGTCATCCGCCCGGTCAACATCGCTACCTGCTGGCCCGGATGCGTGCGCCCCAGCAACTGGAGGAATTGTATGCCGTCCATCCCCGGCATGCCGATGTCCAGCACCACCACATCCACCTGCTGTTTGTCCAAGAGCGCCAGCGCCTGGGCGTGGTTTTGGGCGGTATGGATGTCCCAGTTGCCGTGCGCCATCCGGGAGAAAATCTCCTGAATACTGGCGAGAAACGCCTGCTCATCGTCCACGAACAACAGCGTTTTTCGTTTGGCGGTTGAGTCTGGCATAGCGGGTCCTGGTCGCCGTTAGAACCGACCCTCCGCAGTGGCCTGCGCCTCCGTGATGGCCTGCAGTGCGCGCGCCGCCGCCGACCGTACCGCGGCATCGGGATCGCGCAAGGCGCGCGCCAGCGCTCCCTCGGCCCGGTGCTCGCCCAACCGTCCCAGCGCGTCGGCCGCGGCCTGCCGCAAGTCGCGGTCCGCGTCGCCCAGGATCGCCAGGAACAGGTTGACCGCCAGCTTGCGGCGCTTCTCCGCCGTCGAGATGGACATTTCCCAGACCGGGTCGCTGGGAACAGCCTCTGGCTCCTCCGCCCCCAGGCTGACCAGCAACTGCCTGACCAGGCGGCGCACATCCGAGTCCCGATTGTTCAAGCCGGGCTTGAGCACGTCCACCATAGCCTGCGCCTCGGTCGAGGCGTTCCAATTCTCGTCAATGCGCGACAGCGCCGCGGCAGCCATGCGCCGGACACCGCTGGTCGAATCCGTAAGCGCCAGTACCAGCGGCCCGATCGCGCGCCGGTCGCCGATGCTCCCCAGCGCCATCGTTGTGGCCTCCCGCACGTCATCGTCCTTGTCGTTAAGCGACCGTGTGAGGGCTTCCACGGTCTCGCTGTCTTTGCGCCGGCCCAGCGTCTGGACTGCGGCAAGGCGCACATCCCACGCGGGATCGGCCAGCAGCGCGCGCAGGGGCTCCGCTGCCGATGCGATCCCCAAAGTGCCCAGGGCTTCCGCGGCGACCGCGCGCACATGGCTGTTCTTGTGGTGCAGCATGGCCATGATCGGTCCGCCGACCTCCGGGCCTCCGACCCGCGCCAGCGCATCCACCGCTGCCGCGCAGACCATTGCATCTTCTGATTGGAGCGCTCTGAGCAGCGGGGGAATGGCGCGCTGATCCCCAATTTCGGCCAGCGCCTGCGCCGCGGCCACACGCAAGCTGTAAGTGCCCGAGTTGAGCACCGTTTCCAGGGGCGCCAGGGCGGTGACGCCAAAAGACGCGGCCCGCAGGCACTGTCCCTTGGCGATCAGGTACCACATTTCATCCTCGCCCTTGGCGGGCTGCCACCCCCTGAGACCGAGCACCTGCGCCGTGCAACTGCGCACAACCGCATCCGCGTGACGCAGCAGCGGCACCAGCGCCGGATCAACTCGCCGATCCGGAATTCGTTTGAGCGCGAGGATGGCCGCGTTGAGCACCTCCGCGTTCGGGTCCTTTAAGGCCCGCAGCAAGGGCTCGATGCGCCGCTTCCCCTGCAATTTGCCCAGCCCGGCGGCGGCTAACCGCCGGACTTCCGGATCCCGGTCTTTCAGCGCACTCGTCAGCACTCCGAGCGAGCCTGGAGGAGGCGCTTCGGAGAGCTTGGCGACCGCTTTGCGGCGGGATGCGGCGATTTGTAACTTCAGCCGGCAATGGGTGAACCAAAGCATGGCACTGCCAATTATGTTAAACCGGACTCCATGCTTGTCACGACCAAACCGCTCGATGCCGCACTCGTGGGATCGGCGCTGCTGCTGGTTCGGGCGCCAGAATCCATAGCCGTTGCTCGAGCACCGGGGTGGAGCTGCTCCCGCAGGGGTGTCGGTGGGAAGCCGAGAGCCATTCCTATGGGAGCCGCACCGTATACGCACCGTATCCACACCGTATCCACACCGTGGATACAACCTTGACATCCCGGCGGGCCGATTTTGGCGTAAGGCGCTGTATTCGCAGGACTTACTTCAAATTGGAGGTTGCCGGCTCCTTCCGGCTCCCGAGAATCGCTTCGCATCATCTTGCCAACGTCAGTGGGCAGCAATTCTGGGGCCATTTTACTGCGCAGCAAAGGGTTTGTCGTGGGGCGGCGATCCGAGCGAAGTTGCTTCACTCTCCAGGCTGCTTGCGGCATCGTGGCATGGTTGGATGAGCAAGCGCGGCACATTTATTGGTGTGGCTGCGGTCGTCCTGGCACTGGGTTTGACTGCATTGCTAGCCTCGTTGACGGCGGAACCCAGATACCGGGGGAGGACGCTGAGCAGTTGGTTGCAGCAATGTTCCGACACTCCGCTAATGGAAACCCAACGGCTCGCCGAGGCCGAAGCAGCCGTCCGCGCCATTGGAGCACGAAAGGCTTTGCCGACGCTGGTAAGCCTGGTCAAGACCAGGGACACTCCGATCCGTGCCTGGACAATCGAGAAGGCCGAAAGGTACCGGCTAGGGTTCCCAGGCTTGCGTTCAGCACTAGACTGCCAGTTGCAGGGCATTGCCGGATTCGAAGTGCTGGGCACAAATTGTGCCGCCGCGGTTGGAGAACTGACCAAACTGCTTGACGACAAGGAACTGGACTTTGTTGCCGTCCGATGCCTGGACTCTATCGGCAAAGCCGCGGAAGGCGCCTTGCTTCAATGTCTCACGAACAAGAATTGGCAAGTCAGGCAGCGGAGCGTGGCGGCGTTGGCCTCAGCGACCGATGACGTCGAGGTTTACGTTAACCGGATAAGGCCCCTGTTGAATGATGTCGAGCCGGGTGTGCGGTTCGCCACCGTTGAGGCCATCGGGTATCAAACTGAGGCTCCGGAGTTGGCTGTTCCGCTTCTGACATCTGTGCTGCACGATTCTGACGATGGTGTTGCCTCCAGGGCGGCAGGCGGTCTGTCCGGCTTCGGCACCAACGCTTTGAGCGCCTTCTCCACGCTTACCAACCTGGTGATAGCGGGCAGGGATGGCCAGTGCAGGGCGGCGTTGAAAGCGCTGGCGGTGATTAGCCCCGTCAGGGCACTCCCAATTCTAAGCAATGCGGTGGTGAACGGAAGGCCGCCCACCATGGGCACAGCCTTAAAGGAGTTGAAATCCATCGCCCCGGAGCTGGCCTTGAAGATGACGCTGGCCGAATTGCGCTCAGCCGATGCCGGCAGGCGGCCGATAGCGCTCAATGTGGCCGGGACCTACGCGGTCGAGACTCCGGGAATCGCCGAAGCTCTCAAATTCGCCGCCACGGACCCCGATCCTGAAATCGCCCGCCAGGCGCTTAGGACAATGCGGCAGATGCTGCAGAAGCAAAGAGAGAAGGCCGGTCTGAATGTGCGAATCCCCAACGAGCCAGTCTATCAGGGCAAAACTTTGGGAGAGTGGTTAGCCATGCGAAAGGAGGGCTGGGAGCTTTCCACAAACGCACTCACCGCACTGCGGCAAATGGGGACGAACGTGGTTCCTGCGCTACTGGCGCGCCTCACCTACAAGGACCCGGTATTCAATCTCGATGACTACGAAGTCAGCATGGAGGCCGCCACGGCTTTGATGGTGCTGGGCGACCAAGCCAAACCCGCCTTGCCCACCCTGGCCGCTCTGATAGACCGCGAGAATCGAGATGTGGCTCTGCGGGCGATGATCGCTACGCTGGGTGCGGGCGCGGATGCTATACCTTGTTTAATGAAGGGACTGACCAACCGATTCGCGGATGTGCGCGGCGAAGCCGCCCATTTCCTGACCGAATGGGGCGCACAGTTTCCGGAGCAGCGCAAGCAAGCAATTCCCTACGTGGCTAGATTGCTGAACGATCCGGACGAACATGTCCGGATGGGTGCAACCAACGATCTGAAGGAACTTGATCCGCAAGCCGCAGCCCACGCGGGAATCAAATGGGATCGCCTCCCCCGATAGGGAGAGAACTGGCGTCTCATTTCCCTGAATTAGGGATTGCCTTCCGGCGCGTGTTTGTCACGTTCAGCGGGTGAACTTCCTTCCCCTCATCGAAGCGAAACGAGAAGGGCATAGCCTGGAGCCCGCCCAGATCAATGCATTCATCGCCGACTACACGGCCGGCGAGATTCCGGATTACCAGGTAGCGGCGTTCCTCATGGCTGTTTACTTTCGCGGCTTGAGCACCACCGAGACCAAGGCCCTCACCCTGGCCATGCGGGACTCCGGCGACGTGCTGCGTTTCCCCAAGGATCCGCGCCCGTTGGTGGACAAACATTCCACCGGCGGGGTAGGGGACAAGGTCTCGCTGCCGCTCGCCCCGCTGCTCGCGTGCCTGGGCTTTCGTGTGCCCATGATCTCCGGCCGGGGGCTCGGCATCACCGGCGGCACGCTCGACAAGCTCGACTCCATTCCCGGCTTCCGCAGCCTGCCTCCGACCGAGCGCATTGTTGATATCGTCCAAACCGTCGGCTGCGTTATCTGCGGCCAGACCGCCCGCATGGTTCCGGCCGACAAAGCCCTCTACGCCCTGCGCGACGCGACCGCCACCGTTCCCTCTATCCCGCTCATCGTCGCCTCCATCCTTTCGAAGAAGCTGGCCGAGAGCCTGGAAGCCCTGGTGCTGACCGTGATGTGCGGCGTGGCGGCCTTCATGCCCACCCTGGAAAAGGCGCGTGAGCTGGCGCGAGCGTTGGTGGCCCTGGCCAACGAAGCCGGGGTCGTCACCCGCGCGCTGCTTACGAACATGCATACCCCGATCGGCCGCTCCGCCGGCAACTGGCTGGAGGTGAAAGAATCCGTCCAATGTCTGGAGGGCCGGGGACCTGACGACCTCCGTGAACTGGTGCTCGCTTGCGCTGCGCATCTGCTGGTCCAAACCGGCAAAGCCAAAACCCCCGATGCCGCCCTGAAGCAGGCGGCGGACTGCCTTGCCTCGGGCAAACCACTCGAGAAATGGAACGAGATGATCGTCGCTCAAGGCGCGGATCTCGCCGCCTTCCACCGGAAGCTGCCCCTGGATCACACCGCGCCGGTGGTGATGGAATTGAAGGCGCCGGCCTCAGGCTTTGTCTCACGTTGCGACGCTCGCATCATTGGCGAGGCGGTGCGTGACCTGGGTGGAGGGCGCTTCACCAAAGAGTCGTCCATTAACTACGACGTGGGGGTGGACGCTATTGTCAAACCCGGGGAGGCCATCCAGGCTGGCGGCGTGCTGGCGCGCATCCATGCCGCCGACCAGGCACAGGCGGAGGCGGCTAGCGCCCTGCTGGAGAAGGCATTCGACATCACCGAGCCGCCGCCTGCCGCCCAGCCGCTTATCGCAGAAGTCATGTAACCGTCCGGCGGATTTCGCTACTGCCGGCGAAGGATTTGGCGGGGAGCGTCGTGTCTCTGGGTAAAGACGATTAACGTAACCATCACTGATATGAAAACTACCTGTTGCTCCATAATCTGTCTCACGGCGCTTGCCCTGACATCAGCCCGTGCCCAACCATCCGCACCCGCAGTGCCGGCGCCGCCATCGCCCCCCGCGGCGCCAGCGCCGGCACCCGCCGCGTCCGGGTTCAGCGCGCGCCTTCAGAACATTATTGAGCGCGCCAGTGCCACACCGGCGGCCGAACCGAGCCTGACCAAGTTCGACCTCGATTTTCCCGGCGGCACGCCCAAAGCGCTGGTCGCCGCCATACAGAAAGCGATGGGGCGACCGTTGAATGCGATCATTCCCGACGAGCTTGCCGACACCAAACTGCCCGCGCTCAAGATGAACAGCGTGGATGTCTCCCAGTTGTTCGCCGCTCTGGAGTCCGCTTCCCGCAAGAGCGAAGCGGTAGTCACCAGCGGCGGCTATGCAGGTGCCCCGACCAGCTACCAAACAATGAATACCAGGAGCGGCTTCCGGCAGGGGTCCGAAGGGACGCTCTCTGACGAAACGATTTGGTATTTCTACGCCGAAAAGCCGGTCCCGCCGCCAGCCTACTCCTCGGCCAAAGTCTGCCGCTTTTACTCGCTAACGCCGTACTTGGACCGTGGCACCACCGTGGATGACCTCACCACGGCGATTGAAACCGGCTGGGAGATGCTAGGGGAAAAATCCCGGCCCACGATTAACTTTCACAAGGACACAAAGCTGTTGATCGCCGTCGGCGAACCGAGCAAGCTGGAAATCATTGACGCTGTGCTCAGGGCGTTAGAGTCGCCGATGGATGGTATGGGCGGCGGGGGATTCGGAGGAGGCGGATTCCAACCGCCACGGCCGAGGACGACGCCTCCGATTGGGACTCCGGCCAAATTACCGGAGAGGCCGAAGTCCGGACAGTGACCGCACCGAGCCAGCGCGCGATGGACCAACTTGAGCCTTCAAGCGCATCAAACCAGCGCCTGCGCCATTTCGCCGGCCGAAGACCCGCCGACGCCGTTGAACGTCGCCAACTTGACGCGCCGCATGGCTGCCGGGGACGAACCGGCATATCGCGCTTTCTATGACGCCTACTTCAATCGCTTGTGGCGCTACCTCCTGGTCGTCACCGCCGGTGACGAGGACGCCACGCGGGAGGCGCTGCAATCCACCCTGGTTCGCATTGTTCGACACATCAAGGTCTTTCCCAGCGACGCCGTCTTCTGGAGTTGGCTCACGGTCCTGGCCCGAAGCGCCCTCAGCGACCAGGCCCGCAAGCGACGGCGCTACCTCGCCTTCCTGGACCGGTTCACCTGGCACGCCCGCGTGCAGCAGTCGGCGCCGGGTGATCCGGAGGCCGAGGCCAGACTGGACGACCTGCTCGAAGACAGCTTGGGCGCACTGCCTTTCGATGAGCGGAAGCTGGTTGAAGCGAAGTACTTCGAGCGCCGCTCCGTCCGCGAGATCGCCGCGGATCTCAACCTCTCCGAGAAGGCCGTCGAGTCTCGGTTGGTTCGCATCCGCCAGAGACTCAAGGTCGTCCTGCTGGATGGGCTGAAGCATGAATAATCCCGGGCACAACGAGCGATTGCTGGCCGACGTTCTCGGTGAGGGCGTCGCTGCGGACTTCCGCGACGGCTTGCTCAACGAGACCTTGTGTCTGGCTCGGCGCCGCCGGCGCGTTCGCCTGGTCCGGGCAGCCCTCCCCGCACTGGCAGTGCTGCTCGCGTTAGGATTCCTGGTTTGGCATCAAGCCCCTTTCGGTCAAAGGCCGACAACTTTGCAGGCCAAGCCCTACTCAATCGTTCGCACACGACCCCTGCCGCCGGCGGCCTGGGTAGTGACGATGCCGCTTTCCCCCGCCAGGCTTGTTGCATCTGTGCCGACTGACAGCGTCGTGCTCACTGCCCACGCGGGTGCGCGGGCGCGTGAGATCAACGATGATGAGCTTTTGGCCTTGGTGCCGAAACCCGCCGCGTTGGTGCGATGCGGCCCGCATTGTGCGGAACTGGTGTTTGTCAGCCAGGAGGACCGGGACGAACTCTTGCGCAACTGAGTGGGGCCGAGTGTGCCTCTACGCCAGGACGCCGCGCAGGAACTTGCAGTTGGCCTGGTAGCTTTCAAGCATCGGCTTGCCGGCGGGAACCGCCCCTTCGATTTGCACCCACCCGCGGTAGCCGATGTCGTCCAGCGCGGCTCGCACCTTCTGAAAATCCACCTTGCCCTGGCCCAGCAAGGAGCCGTTCTCCTTCGCGTGCAGCTCGCAGATGCGTTTGCCCAGCTTGCGAATCTCCTGGTAGATGTCGTAGCCGCGGTCGGTCGAGTTGCACACGTCGTAATAGACCTGCACCGCCTTCGACCCCACACGGTCCAGGATATCGAGGTGCTGCTCGGCGCTGAGCCAGCTTTCGATGCCCAGAATGACGCGCGCTCTCTCCGCCTTGGGGGCGACTGCCTTGAGCCGCCGCACCACTTCATCAACCCCCGCCGCGTCGTCGCGCAAATCGCCTTTGCTGAAGAAGGCCAGCAGCACCACGCGCACCCCGAGTGCCTTGCAGACATCAATACTGTCGCTCACCCACTGGACGGTGCGCGGATCGCTCTTGTAGGGAGTGTTGTTCAACTCGCCGATGGCCAGGGAGGCGACTTCCACAGCGGTCCGCTTCGCCGCTTCCTTGTACTGCTGCTGCACCTCCGCCTTTCGCAGGTGCATGTCGTTCGCCGCGGTGCCGAGGCTGACTTGCACCCCGTCGAGGCCGATCTCCTTCGCGACCTCAAAAGCCGCCGGGTCGGCCATCTTGCCGATGGACCAATCACAAGCGCCGATCTTGAATCGCCGCTTCGCCGGGGCCGCAAACAGCGGGGCGCAGTTCCCTGCCACTGCCACGCCGGTTGTGGTTTGAACCAACCGCCTAAGCATCTCCCGGCGGGAAAGTTGCAGGTAAGGATTCTTCATAACTGGGCTCAAGACTGCCGATTTGATTGTATTGGGGTTGACGTTAATAGTTCCCGGCCTATTCGGTAATCTCTTTGAGGATTTTCTCCGCCGCGGCGCGCGGATCCTCGGCGGCGTAAATCGGCCGGCCAATCACCAGCCAGTTCGCGCCCTGGGCGAGCGCGTCTCGCGGGCTGAGCGTTCGCCTCTGGTCGTCGGCGGTGACGGCGTGGGATCGGATGCCGGGGATGACCAGTTGCGTGCTGGCCGGCAGCATTTGCCGCAGATCGGCCACCTCCCGCGGCGAGCACACCAGGCCCCGCAGTCCGGCCTGGTTGGCCATGTTGGCCAGGCGCCGCACCTGGCGGTTGACGTTGGGATCAAGACCGATCTGGCTTAAAGCGCCGCTATCCAAACTGGTCAGGACCGTGACCCCGAGCACGAGCGGAGGCGTGTGGCCCAGTTGCCACGCGCTCTCCTGGGCGGCCTTCTCCGCGGCTTTGAGCATCTCGATTCCGCCACTGGTGTGCACCGTGAGCATCTGCACGTCCAACTGGACCGCGGCGGCTACCGCCCGGCCTACGGTGTTGGGGATGTCGTGATACTTGAGGTCGAGGAACACCGGCGCGCCCATGCCGCGGAGTCGCCGCACGATCTCGGGTCCCGCGATAGTGAACAGTTCGTTGCCGACCTTGAACCCGCCGGAAACCGGCACGAGCTGCTCCGCCAATTTCAGCGCCGCTTCAGCCGTCGCAACATCCAGCGCCACGATAATTGGGTTCCTCATGAGCGCACTGTACAGGAAGTGGGCCGACGCAACAAGTTGAGAGTGCATTTTTGACAATGTCCGGCTCATACTCTAGCTTCGGCGCACATGAAGATCACTCGCTACACCGACGCCGACTTCGCTGACCAGGTGCGCGCCTTGACCGCCGCCTCCAGCTTGTTTGACGCCGGGATCGAGCAGCGGACGCGCGCCATTCTTGACGAGGTCCGGGTGCGCGGCGATGAGGCGTTGCTGGAACTCACCGCGCGATACGATGGCGCCAACCTGGGCGTGGAACAACTGCCTGTTACGCGGGCCGAACTGGTGGCGGCTTCACTCAAAGCGGATGCATCCCTGCGGGCGGCGGTGGACGAGGCGGGGGGAAACATTGCCGCCTTCGCCCGGAGATCCCGGCGCAGGGATTGGCAGACCCGAAACTCGCACGGCGCGGCCGTCGGCGAGAAGTTCGACCCTTTCCAGCGCGTGGGCATCTACATTCCCGGCGGCACTGCTCCGCTGGTCTCGACCGCCCTGATGACGGTCACGCTGGCCAAGGTGGCCGGCTGCCCCGAGATCGTCGTGTGCACCCCCTGCGGCAGAGATGGGAACATCAACCCTGCGCTCCTGTTCGCGGCGCGCGCGGCGGGGGCGACTGAGATTTATCGGGTCGGTGGCGCCCAGGCCATTGCGGCAATGGCTTACGGCACCAGCACGATCCGGCGCGTGCAGAAGATATTCGGCCCCGGCAACGCTTACGTGGTGGCCGCCAAGCGGCTGGTCTTCGGTCACGTCGCCATTGACTTGCTGCCTGGCCCCAGCGAACTGCTCGTCCTCGCTGACGACACCGCCAATCCCAGGTTCGTTGCCGCGGATATGCTGGCGCAAGCGGAACACGGGACAGGGCACGAACGGGTCTGGCTGGTGACCACTTCGGGCAGGCTGCTCAAGTCGGTCGAAAAGGAGATTACGCGCCAGGGCGGCAGGCTGGCCCGGCAACAGCTTGTTTCGGAGGTGCTCGACCGCAACGGCTGGCTTATTCAGGTCAAGACCCTCGACGAGGCGGTAGCTCTGGCGAATCAACTGGCGCCGGAACACTGTGAACTCATGCTGCGCAACCCGAAGAAGATCTCGCGTCGCATGACCACCGCGGGAGCAATCTTCCTCGGACCATACTCGCCCACAGTGCTGGGCGATTATGTCGCCGGCCCCAACCACACCTTGCCCACGGGCGGCGCAGGGGTCTCGTTTGCCGGCCTCACGATTGATCAGTTCCAGCGGCGCACCAGCCTCGTGGAATACAGTCGTGCCGCCCTTCGCAAAGCATTGCCTGCGGTGAGGAAGTTTGCCGAACTGGAGGGCTTAAGCGCGCATGGCAAGAGCGCGGAGGTTCGGCTCTAGCCGGCCGGCAATTTGCTTCCCACCTGACATGAACCAACCCCCATCCGGTAGCCGCGGCGCGCAGACGCTCATTCGTCCGCTCGTGCGCAAGCTTCACCCCTACGTGCCCGGCGAACAGCCCCGGATCAAGGGCCTGATCAAACTCAACACCAACGAGAATCCGTACCCGCCTTCGCCCGGGGTCCTGGCGGCGACCCGGGCAGCCGTGGACGGGCGGCTGCGGCTCTATCCCAATCCCACGGCCCAACCGCTTCGCGAGAAACTGGCCCGGCTGCACCGCTGTCGTCCGGAGAATATCATTGTCGGCAACGGCTCCGATGAACTGCTGGCCCTGGCCGTGCGGGCGTTTGTCGAACCGCGAGCGGGGCAGGGGACCCGCTCCAGCAAGGCGGTGGTCCAGTTCTTCCATCCCAGCTACTCCCTGTATCCGGTGCTGGCGGACATCCACGGTGCGAAATCCAATGCCGCACCGCTGGGGCCTGATTTCGAGCTTCCCTCCCTTGCCAGCCTGAAGCGCGCCGGCCAATGGGATTTCTGCGCTGCCCTCAGCTTTGTCACCACCCCGAACGCGCCGAGCGGCCGCGGCTACCGCACCGCGCAGTTGGAGGAGCTGTGCCGCGCTCAGCTCGGGGTCGTCGTCCTGGACGAAGCCTACGTGGACTTTGCGCGCGAGCACGCCCTGGCGCTCGCTCTCAAATACCCCAACGTGTTGGTCGCGCGCACGTTCTCGAAGGCCTACTCACTGTGCTTCCAGCGCATTGGGTACTTCGTTGGTCACGCGGAGCTCATCGCCGCCCTTCACAAGATCAGGGACAGCTACAACGTCAATGGTTTGGGCCAGGTTGCCGCGCTTGCCACGCTTGGCCAATTGCCTTACTACCGGGCCAACTTCCGGGAGATCATCGCCACGCGCAGCCAGCTCAGTCGGGAGTTGGAGGCGCTCGGCTTCCGAGTCTTCCCAAGCCAGACCAACTTCATCCTCGTCCGCCCGCCGAAGTTCGCCGCCCGCGCGTGGCTCCAGAAACTGCGCGATCGCAAGGTCCTTGTCCGCTGGTTCAGCGATCCTTCCGTCCGCGACTACCTCCGCCTCACCATTGGCACCCCGGAACAAGCCGCCGCCCTGGTCAAGGCCATCAGGGCCATTCTGTAACGCCTTGCTTCCAGGCGTTCCTCGGCGTGCAAGTGAATTGTCCCCGCCCGTGTAATCCCTCAGTCTGGCAGGACGCTTTCGCCGAAAGCGCCGGGGGACGGCGGTTTACGGCGAAACCGCCCTGCCTTCGCTCAAGAGTGGGGCGGCAAGATTCCCGCAAGGCAGGTGTTGACGCCCAAGCCGGCTCCCGATAAGATCGGCACATGCTTGGTGAGCGTAGAAACCAATGCTCCCTCACCCGCCTAGCGCTCCGTAGAAGCCAGCGCTGCGAAAAGCATATCCCTGTCAGTTCAGTTCAACCCATGAGTGGCCCGTGCATTCTTGTGTAGTCCCTTAGTTAGATACAACCGCAACCTAAAACAGATCAAAAACATCATGCAACGCATCGCTTCCAACAGGAAAATCGTCGCCATCCTCGCGACCGTCGGCCTGATGGCCGTAGTGGCCAGAGCAGCTACTGTAACCAATAACTGGATCCACGGAGGCAGCGACTACAAATGGTCCACCGCCGCCAATTGGGACGGCGGCGCGCTCACGGGCCAGGACGTCATTGTGTTCACAAACATCGCTGTCGCAGGCGGGATTGGCAATGGCGGGACGCCCGACAATATTGTGGATCAGAACCAAACGATCTAGGGCTTTTTCGCGCTGCACACGAATGCCCCAGCCGGCCCAGGGCACACCACGCTGATCAACCCCGGGGTCAGCCTGGTCATCACCGGCAGCCTCACAGAGGTGTTTTGGGTCGGTGCCGGCATCGTCATAGATTGGGGCAAGGATGCTATCAACGACACGACCATTTACGGCAACGGTTCGTTGTCGGTCGTGAATCCTGGTGGCGACTTCATCGTGCGCCAGACCTCCGCCAACTCCGGGACGCACCGCGCCACCCTGGATATGTCCGGCCTGGATACCTTCAACGCCTCGGTCAACCGCGTCTCGATCGGGGACACTACCGGATCCGGCAAGAACACAAGGCCGGTGGCGACCGTGATGCTGGCGAAGACCAACTTCATCTCCTGTTTCAGGGGCGCGACGGCCACGGACCTGATTATTGGCCAGGGCCAATCCCAGGCGGGCAATGGCACGCTTTACCTGGGCCAGACCAACGCAATCTTCTCTGACGCTGGCCTGACAGTGGGCCGGCAGAAGTGCACCGCCTGGCTCGGATTTAATACTAACATCGTCATGGAGAATCCTGTCGCCCTGTTTCGCGACAATGCCGGCACCGGCCGCCAGGCCCAATGGCTCATCGGCGAACATGCCACCGGCTCAACGACAACCGGCAACCGAGGCACAGTGGATTTTTCCTACGGCACCGTGGATGCCCTGGTTGATGTCATGTATGTTGGCCGTGGCCAGACCGAAGGCGGGTCGGCGGCGGGCAGAGGCACTCTGTCCTTTACCAATGGCCTCATTGACGTGAACACCCTTTATGTCGGCTTCCAGCGGTCGGCCTTTGCTCCCGGCCAAGGCACCGTGAACGTGGACAACGGCGCCCAGTTGACCGTTAACGGGGACCTTACCCTGGGTCTCACGATAGATGCCGGCGCCCCCAGTACGGGCGTTCTGAACATCGGCCAGACGGTCCCGGGCGGTTCGGTGTGGGTCAAGGGTAACGTGGTGGAAGGGGGAGGCACGGGTGATTACATCTGGCTGACTGGCGGGAGCCTGAAAGTGGGCGGCACCCTCGGCCAGGCTGACAAGCCCTTGCAGAACATGGCCATCAACAACGCCAGCATCACTTTTGACCGCGGCGGGGCAGCCAACCCAACCGCGCCCCTTTGGCATGTAGCCAACTTCAGCGTCACCGGCACAGTCACCAACAATGTCGAGGGCGCCGGGCTGACGCTGGGGCAGTTCCCGCTCATCAGTTGCCCGTTTGGCATCTTCGGGGACGGCTTCAACGCGTTGCAGTTGGGCAGCCTGCCGGGGCGCCTGGGCGGCTACCTTTCGAATAATATTGCCAGCTCCACCGTTGATCTCGTCATCACCACTGACTCCTCGCCGAAATGGAACGGGAACGTCGCGGGCGGCGATTGGGACATCAACGCCACCGCCAATTGGGTGCCCGTTACCGGCGGCGCGCCGATCACCTACTCGGAACCGGAGGTCCCCGGCGACAAAGCGCTTTTCGATGACTCCGCCACCGGCACGACCACCGTGAACCTGACCACGACGCTCTCTCCCTCGAGCGTCACCGTCAACAACCCGTCGAAGAACTACACCTTCACTGGGAGCGGCCGGCTCAGCGGCCCGGGCGCTTTGAACAAGATCGGCGCTGCGATGCTGACCATTTCCAACACGGGCACAAATGACTTCACCGGCCCGGTGGCGATCAACGGCGGCAAGGTCCTGCTCTCCGGCAGCGCCGACCGGCTGCCCACCACCGCAGCGGTCACGCTGGCCGACGTTGGTGGCGCCGCGCTGGATTTGAACGGCCAGAACCAGATGATTGGTTCCCTCTCGGGTGGTGGCGCCAGCGGCGGCAGTGTCTCATTGGGAACCGGGACATTGGACATCAGCGGGAATGGAGGGGTTTATGGCGGTGTCATCAGCGGCGACGGGGCAGTGGTTAAGAGCGGCTCCGGCACACAGAAATTCACCGCGGCCAACACCTACGCCGGCGGAACCATCGTTAGCGGAGGGATGCTGGTCCTCGCCAACCCGGACGGCAGTGGGGTCGGCCCGGGCAGTGTGGTCGTGGGAACCAACGGGTCATTGCGCATCGGCGACGGTGGCGCGAACGGCAGCATCGCCGCGAGCACGATCGTCAACGACGGTTTAGTCGGGCTGGATCGCAGCGACGACCTGACCTGGACGACGCTCATGACCGGTTCCGGCGGTTTCGCCAAGTACAACGTCAACAAGCTGACAGCCTCAACCCCGAACAACTACTCCGGTCCGACCTATATCAATGGTGGGATCCTGCATCTCACCGATTCGGGCGCCCTCGGGACCACCGGGGTGGTTGCCATCGCTAATGGCGCCACGACGGCGCTGGAGCTTCCGGGTGGCATCACGCTCTCCAAGCCGCTAAGCGTATCGCAGAAGCCGTCCGCGGCTGGTGAGGTGCCGGCAATTATCAATCTGGACGGCACCAACATCCTGGCAGGCCCCATCACTGGCGTTGGCGGAGGCACCTATTGGACGTTTCAGAGTGATGCCGGCGTGCTGGTGGTTACAGGGTCGTTCACTGCGGATGCCGGCTCCGGCCAGACGATCCTTCGCGTGATTGGCAATGGTGATTGCGATTGGCAAGGCGATATCATTACTCCTGCCGGCTATCCCGGCACCACTTGGCTGCTAAAGTCCGGCGCCGGCACCTGGACGCTCTCCGGGAACAACAGCCTGAGCGGCAAGGTGAACATCAATAACGGCCGGCTCGTGGTCAACGGCATTTTGTCGGGCAGCACCGGCATCTCCGTCAATGCCGGCACGCTCGCTGGCTCCGGACTGGTGGACGCCCCGGTTAACGTCGGCGGCACGCTGTCCCCCGCCGGAGACTCGATTGGCACGCTGACCATCAACAACTCGTTGACCCTCAGCAATAATGCCGTTGCCGCCGTGCAGGTGTCCCAATCGGCGCATGACCGGGTGACCGGCTTGAGCAGCGTGGCGCTGGGCGGCACGCTCCGCGTTACCGTGACAAACACACTGGTGGGCGGCGAGGCCTTCCGGCTGTTTGAAGCCGCCTCGTACAGCGGCGACTTCGCCAGCTACGAACTGCCCGCGCTGAACAGTCCGCTTTCCTGGGATACCACCTCGGTGCCGGTGGATGGCACGCTGCGCGTGGCGGGTTCGAACAGGCCACAGATCGCGACTGCGACCATACTGCCCGACAACAACTTCCAGTTGAGCGGCACTGGCCCCGCGGATCAGACATACTGGATACTGGCCACATCAGATGTTGCCGAGCCCCTGAGCAATTGGATGCCCTTGACCACCAATACCTTCACGGGAGGGGTGTTCAACTGGACGGACCTTGAGGCAACCAACCACCCGCGCCGGTTTTATCAGGTGGTCATCCCCGCGCCGTGATAGGGATCGCCCGGTGAGCTCCCAAGCGTCCGGTCGCAGTGAACCTCGTCCCATGAGAAGAGCATTCTGTTTTAAGCGCCAGCCTCTGCGGCCGGGGGAGCCGCCTCGGGCGTTCACCCTGATCGAACTGCTGGTCGTCATCGCCATTATTGCCATCCTCGCTGCCCTGCTGCTCCCGGCGCTGGCCCGGGCCAAGGAGAAGGCGTTGCGGATCAGTTGTCTCAACAACACCAAGCAAATCGCCATCGGCAGTCAACTCTACGCGGAGGATGACTCGAAACGCCGGCTGACAGGAACGCTCAAGTACGCTCCCATTGACCAGCAAGGCGATGACGACCTGAATTGGCTGTACGGGTTTGGCGGCAGCTCCCAGAGCTACATCCGGAACGCGAGAACCTTCGTCTGTCCAACCACCAGGAATCAGGTGGAGGTCACCAACAAGTACACAGTCCTGGTGAACGGGCAGGTGCTGGAGAAGTTAAGAGACTTGGACAATAATGCCTCCAACAAGGATGACACCACAGGCCACAGCTACGAAGTGTTTGGTTGCTGGCACAACAGCCCGAGTTACCCGAGAAAGACCCAGAACTCCGTGGTGACGTATGCCCATCAAAAAGGCGCCTTCAAGGGCATGGTCGCAGGTCCCAGCCAGACCTTTATCCTGATAGACATGATGGAACCTCATGCGGATCCCTGGGATCACGAGAACTGGCCCAACCCGTACGACAACCATGGCAAGGATGGGGGCAACGTGGCTTTTGCCGATGGGCATTCGGAGTGGATCGGCAAAGCTAAGTGGAACTACCGCTACGAGTTCTCAGAGGATTCAGGCCGGACCACCAAGCCTTACAACTGACCAATGCAAGCCGGTTTGCCCGGCTGCTACTGCCCGAGAACATCTGCTGGAAACGTCCTGAAGGTTCCTGCTGCCCCTGACTGCGAAGTCACATTTCACCGTCCTTCGTAGAAGGGGTCAGCCCCGCATGGCGGTTAGATAGGCCTCCATTCAGTCCAAGGTGCCGCAACCCACCAAGACAGTCCTATTTCCATGAACCGAATGGCCATCCCGGTGGAAACTGGAGTTGTGTCCAATTTTGAGACAGTGATGCTTCCCGAGCACAGCCCCGACAGCCGGAAATGCCGGGGCGAATACGAGGTGAAGCCCGTGTTATCCCTGTGTGTATCCCATGGGGATCGCTCCCCATGGGATACACACCGTAGTTCCGCTGGATAGGCACCGTTCCATCGCCAGACTTGGCCGGGGCGTGGGGTGCCTCAGGCTTGCGGCGCAGGTCCATAGCCTGCGCCTCTTTCCGCGATAGGGGGTTACACGGAGGATTGAGGAAGAGGGATTCGACGGCTGCCTGCCCTGGATTCAGCGGCTGATGCTCCCCCGTACCTCCAACACGACTACACTGGCGATGGGGTCTGGGGCTGCCACCGGCAGATTGATGGTCAAGCCAGTCTCGTCGCCCGCCATTGAGAGCCTCTTGCCCCCGGCAAGGAGCGTGGCCTTCAGCGGCTTGGCCCGCAGGCCAGGCACCGTGAGCCGGCCATCCCGTGGCCAGTCGAAGACGTGCAGGTAGAGCCGGGTTCTATTGCCGGAGACCCTCTTCTGCGTGCAGCGCCCCCAAGGCAGCTTCTCGAATGGACTGGCTGTAGTGCCATAAATAGACTCGCCGTTTACCTGCATCCAGTTGCCGATCGCGCGCAGCGATTTCACGCTTTGCTCGGGCACGGTGCCGTCGGCTTTGGGACCGATGTTGAGCAGGTAGTTGCCGCCCTTGCTGGCGATATCTACGAGGTTGCGGATGAGGGTCTGGTCGGATTTCCAGGCATGGTCGTGTTCGCTGTAACCCCAGGTGGTGTTGAGAGTCATGCAGGTTTCCCAGTCCACGCCCGGCATGCCGGTATCGGGGATATGCTGTTCGGGGGTGATGAAGTCGCCGTATTTGGGATCGAGCTGTGGCAGGTAACCCTGGGTCCCCATACCGGCCCACCCAGCTTCGCGGCTGCGGTAGAGCCGGTTGTTCATGATAATGTTGGGCCGTTTGGCCCGCACCAATTGCATCAGTTCGCTGGCGCGCCAGGCCTCGTCGCCTTGAAAATCTTGGGAGCTGTAGTCCCACCAGAGGATGTCCACCGGGTAGTTTGAAGCCAGTTCATTGACCTGCTGATGCAGGTAGGCCAGGTACTGGGCATGGTCCCGCTGGCCGTTGGGATACGGCTGGCCCCTGAGTGGATGGGGGAGTTGTTGCGATTTGGCGTAAGCGTATTGGTCGTGGTGCCAATCAATCACGGAATGGTAAAAGCCAACTCGCAGCCCGTCAGCGCGAGCCGCCTTGACGATCTCCTTGACCAAATCGCGATGGAGCACGGCCCCGGCATTGAAGTCGCCGGCTTTGGAATGGTGCAGGGCAAAGCCTTCGTGGTGTTTAGTGGTAAACACAAGATAACGGCACCCCGCTTGCTTGGCCAGGCGCGCCCAGTCGCGGGCAAAATCAGCCCGGGGTTGAAACAATGGCAGGGAGGCTTTGGCGTAAGTTTCCGTATCGGCTTTGACCCGCTGCTGGAGCCACTCCATGCCCCCGCTGGTGCCGACCGCTTTACCCTGCCAGGTACCCGCCAGGCCCGAATAGAGGCCCCAATGCACGAACATGCCAAAGCGCGCCTCGCGCCACCATGCCATGCGGGCGTCGCGTTGAGCTGGGGTTTCGGTGCTCTGGGCCAGGCTCACGGAGGCTGGAGTCACACCGGATAAGCATGCAGCCAGCACAGCCATTGCAGAAAGACCGTAGAGAGTTGTCATTGCGCGCGCCAGAGTCTCGCGGTCACGGTGGCGGAACAAGCACTTTTCCGCAATGGATTCGCCGGCTCACGGAGAGCGGGCATGAAACACGCAGATCGGACTACGTTCGACGCGGAGCAGCGCGCCGAGTGCCCTTTTATTCGACCCTGTCGGCTGCGGGTGAACGATGTGCCAGAGATGCTGGCGGCCGGTGTGAGTGAGGAAGAAGCCCTTGAGGATTGGTCAGGTGTCCGGTTGTGCCAGCACTTCCACCAGGTAACGCAGTTCCTCCTGCACGTGGTTCGGGTCGGCGACGGTTTGCGCAATTTCCGTCCTCACCAGTTCGCGGAAGCGTCGACGCAGGCGATGCACCGCGACCTTGACCGCGCCTTCGGACAGGCCAAGGCGTGCAGCGGCCTCGGCTTGCGACACCGATTCAACGTCGCCCAGCAGCCAGGGTTTGAGCGTCTCGAACTGCTGCGCCTTGTCCGCCGCGTTGAACTCCGCCGCCAGCGTGTCCAGCGCGCGCCCCGTAATTGTCAGCGCCCATTGGCGGTCAAAGAGCGCGTCGGGTGCCGGGCCGGCGGGGTCAGGAATTTGCAGAGTTGTGGTGGTAGTGTGTGCGGCGTCACCCGCGTCGATGGAGATGGGCGCCTGGCCGCCGCCACGCTTCTGTGCCTGCATTCGGTCGAGCTGGTTGGCGAGGAAGTGTTTGACCGCGCCGAGCAGGAAGGAGCGGAACCGGCCGCGACCCGGCTCCACGGTGTCCAGCCCGTGCTGCGCCAGCAGGCGGGCGAAGAACTCGTGTGTGAGGTCGCGCGCCGCTTCTTCATCGCGCACCGTGCAACGAACGAATGCCAGCACCGGCGCGTAATACGACTCGCACAACTCGCTCAGCGCCGCCTGCGCCGCGGCCGATTCGCCGCGCGCCCGCAGCACGAGCGTCCAGCGGGTGGGCGCGAATCCCGCCGGGCGCGGCGTCGAGTCGGCTGATGAGGTCTCCTCGCTCATTTGTCGATGGGCCACTCCCTGATGGCCTTGACCGCCTCTGCCGTTGTCCAGCCGGGCCCGACCTCGGCGACATAGTTGGGGCTCCCCAGCTCTGAAGGGTTGATCCGCAGCGGAGTATGTTCTAGTGGCTCGAGAAAGATGCGCAGTTCAATTCCTGAGCGGTCAGGAGCGGGCTTGCCGCCGGGTCCCAGATGATCCGCCAGGCGCACGATGCCCTGGCGGCCGGGACCAACGACCAGTTGCGTGGGTAATTCCACAGCGCGGTAACGCGGTTCGCCGGGGAAGCGCGAACTGCAATCCTCTTCGCCGAAGAAATTCACCGTCCACTGCACCTCATTGGCTGCATTGGTAGCGGGGGCTCCGGTGAGGCTGGTGCAGATTAAGGCGAAGTCTGCATTGATAGAAGCGACGCCCACTTTGAAGTAGCCACACAGGCCGGGCCAGACTTCTGGCACGCCATTGGTCCAGCGGACAAAGAGCACGCGGGCCAGATAGTGCGCCGGGAGGAGGCACCGAAATCGGGAGGCCATGAAAGCATTCTCCGGTGCGCGAGGAAACGGCGTCGTCAGGAGCACCACGTTGGTGCCTGGGTCGGGTCGCTCGACTGGCCACTCTCTGCCGGCTGTGGAGGGCCTGCTGCGGCTGGTGTCGCGCGAGGAGGCCCGTTGGCTGGAACTCCACCATCCGGCTATGCAAACCAGAAGCACGGCAACCACCAATATCGGGTAGAGCAGGACCACGCGGCGGCTTCCGCGCCCTCCTCCGCCATCGGCAGCCGCCGGCTCGGGTGCCGGAGGATCATCGCTGGTGACCGCGTCCAAATCGCCGCGCTTCAAGGCACGGTCGGCCCTGATGAAGCCCGCGCCGGAGAAGAGCGTCGCCGCCAGGAGGACACCCGTGGTGATGGCCATAATCGGCCATACGAATCGAGGCGGATGCCAGCCAGTCATGCCGGGCATCACGAACCAGGCAATGAACCAGGCCGCCATGAAAAGGAAGAACACCGGCCAGCCTTTCCTCCCCCATGCCCTCTGTGCCTGCACGGTCAGCCGCTCCGGTTCGGTGAAGTGCGGCGCCGAGCCGGTGGCCGCGACGACGGCCTTCTTCACGAGCTCGAACCAGCGGCCCACGCAGTCGTTGATGCGCGCCGGGTTGTCTGCGCTGGGTTCCACCGGCGTCAGGTGCACGGTCTGCAACTGACCTTCGCGGCGAAAGGTCACGGAGAGGAAGTTGATGCGGGCGTATTTCATCACCCAGGGCGTGGTCCACATCTGGAACTGGCCGATGCTGAGATCGTGGATGTCCTTGAGCGGGATGGTGATGGCGCTGCGCCAGGTGCTGGTGAACGTGAGGGCCTCGGCGTCCAGCGCCAGCTCGCCCCGGCAGGTGAAGACGCGCGCGGCGGCGCTGGGAAAGCAGTCGCGCATCCTGGCCGGGGTGTTGAAGTAACAGGTCGCTCGGGCTTCGCATACGGCGGTGGCTGACGCGCTTGCGCTTTGACTACTTGGGCCCGCCGGCGGCATTCCCGTGCTGTGGGAATGGCCGTGCCGGGGCAGTAGACTCGCGGGTGGCTCGCTGGGGCATGTCCTCTGGCGGAGGTCCAGGTTTTGGCGCAGCCGCCAAAGACGGATTCTTATGACTATGAAGGCCACCAGCGCCTGACCGCACACCACCCAGAAGATAAACCAGCCGCCCGTGGTATCGTCAGTTGCCGGCAGCGTGTGCCGTCGCACCAGGATCGTCACTACGGCTACTGCCCCGGCTGCAACAGCGATTGGCAGCCCGATCTTAATAGCGCGCCACAGGGCATCAGGGGGATACGAGCCTGGCAATTCCGCTGGAGCTGGCCCGCGCGGCGCTTGACCGGTCCGGGCAATTACCGCTTCACGCACCGCCTGCAAGCAGTCGGCGACGAGTGGATTTGTTTCCCATGGCAATGATATCCCGCTTCGAATGCAGGGCGTGAAGAGCAGTGTCCGGGGCTGGCCGGCTTGCTCAAATCTCACCGCCAGGAAGTCGAGCCGGAGCGGCTTTGCCAGCCGCGAGTAGTGGCCGATGCCGAGTTCGCGGATGTCCCGCAGCGGGATGACGGTGGATTGCCAGCCTTTGTCAAAGGTCAGATACTCCCCGTCGAGCCTGAGTTCGCCCTTGCCCGTGTAGATATAAAGAAACTGGCCGGTGAATGTGCCCAGGTGCTCCGGTGTGGAAATGTAGCAGGGGATACGACGCTCGGAGGTAGCCGGACTGGGGCTGGGCTTCGCTGTTGCGGCCTGCCCGGGCAGTACCGCCGGAGACGAGGCAATCGCTTCCACGCTGGTTTTGACTTCGCCGGCAGTGCGGAAGCGCTTCTCCCGTTCCTTCTCCAGCGCGTGAAGCACAACCTCATCGACACGCGGGTCCGCAGTGCTCTTGGTCGAGGGCGGCGCGAAGCGGCCGATGGGCAGCTCGCCCGTGAGCATCTCATAGAAAACTACGCCCAGCGAATAGATATCCGCGCGCTGATCCACGTCTTGAGGATGCTCCAGTTGTTCCGGCGCCATGTAATGCGGCGTGCCGATGGCATGGCCGCTTGCTGTGAGCGTAATCTTCTCCTTGGTCTCTCCGAGCAGCTTGGCGATGCCGAAGTCGGCGATCTTCACCCGCCCCCGCGTATCCAGCAGGATATTCTCCGGCTTGATGTCGCGGTGGAGGATTCCCTCGTCGTGGGCGAACTGCAGGGCCTCGCATATCTTCGGCACAAGCATCATCGCTTGCTGCGGCGTGAAGCGGCCGGCTTGCATGGCCTGACGCAAATTGACGCCATCCACGAACTCCATGAGCAGGAAGAAGAAGCCGCCCGACTGGCCAAAGTCGTAGACCGTGACGATGCTCGGGTGGCTGAGCCGCGCCAGCACACGGGCTTCGCGGTTGAAGCGTTCAGCAAAGGCCGGGTCGGCGGCGAGCGATTGCGGCAGGAGCTTGAGCGCGACCAGGCGATCCAGTCGTGGCTGGCGCGCCTTATAGACCACCCCCATGCCGCCCTGGCCGATGAGTTCGAGGATCTGTAGCTGCGGGAATGCGGCGGCGACTTCCTCAATGGGCGGCGGGGAGCTTTGCGTGGCGGCTTGGCCGGCCTCGGTCGGAGTGGAAACAGCCGCCAGGAGACACTTCGGGCAAAGGCCCTGAGGCGCGTCAGCCCGCAGCGGCGCCTGACATTTGGGGCAGCGATTTGGCACTGGCTCAGTATTCATACTGCCGGTTTCCTGAGGAATTCGTTGGCGGAGGTTACACGCAATCGGCAGGTGGCTGCCATAGCGGAATTGGAAAGGCTGGGCAATTGAGGCTGAGAGCGTCGGAACGGCCGCTGGTATGTTCTGTGTGGGCGCGTTCTGGATCACTGGGGTATCGGTTAGCTCCTTTCTAAGGTTTTGGCCGATTGCGACCAAATGAAACTCCCCGGCACTAGCGGCCTTTGTATTACACGGAGATAACCGTCCTCCTTTGAGACACCTGCCCGCCAGGCCCCGCAGGATGCGTCCATTTGGGGCTTCAGGCACCGTTTGTGCTGCAAAAACGGCGTGTACTTGGACTACTATGGCCTGACCGAGCCGCCGTTCGACATTACGCCGAATCCGCGGTTCCTCTTCTACAGCGCCAAGCACCGGGAGGCTTACAACCACTTGCTCTTTGGCATCCGTGAGCGCAAGGGCTTCGTTCAGATGACGGGCGAAGTCGGCGCCGGCAAGACCACGCTGTGCCGCGCGATGCTCGAGCAACTGGACAAACACTACTCCACTTGCCTCATCCTCAACCCGATCCTGAGCGCCGACGAACTGGTCAAGTTGGTTGCGCAGGAATTCTGCCTCCCCGTCAATGGCCTGGACCGGTTGGACACCCTTGCGGTCATCAACAACTTTCTGCTGCATCAGGTCGAACTTGGGAAGGAAACACTGTTGATCATTGACGAAGCGCAGGACCTGACCGATGAACTGCTCGAGCAGGTTCGCTTGCTCTCCAACCTGGAGACGGACGACCGCAAGCTGCTGCAAATTATTCTGTTCGGCCAGCCGGAACTGCGCGACCGGCTGAACAACCCCCGGCTCCGTCAACTCCGCCAGCGCATCACCGTGCGCTACCATCTGCCGCCGCTCAGCCGCTGCGAAGTTACCCAATACGTTCGGCACCGAATCCATGTTTCCGGCGGCAACGGCACACCCTGTTTCACCCGCGCGGCGTTGTGGCGGATCCATCATTACAGCCAGGGCATTCCGCGGTTGGTGAACGCGGTTTGCGACAAAGCCCTGCTGGCGGGCTTTGTTCATCAGCGCGAGCAGATTGATTTTCGAATGGTCGGCCAAGCCATCCGCGAACTCGAAGGAAACGTCAACGCATGAGTCTAATCAACGATGCCCTGAAGCGGGCCAAAGAAACGCAACAACAAGTCCCCCTGCCTCCGCCTGATCTGCCGCTGCGTCCGGTTGAACCCGGGCAACAGCGCGCCCGGCACAGCCTCGGCCTGCTGCTGCCGGTCGCATTGGCCGTTGTCGCCCTGCTTGGGCTGGCGTTTGTCTGGCAATGGGCGCAGAGTATTCAGGCGTCAAAGCCAAACGAAGTGGCCGCGCGCACCGCGCCCGCCCCGGGTGTCACAACCGCGGCACCAGCGGTCCCGACTGCGATAAACGCCGAACTTCCCGCGCCCGCTGCGGCGCTTCCTCCCGATGAGGCTCCCGAGCCAGTTTCGCCCGTCACGCCGGCAAGCATCGTTGTCGAACCAGCTAATTCTGTGGTCGCCGATGCCCCGGTAATCGAGCCTACCAACGCCACGCCGGTAGTGGTGCCTACCCCCCCCAAGCCCGCTCCGCTGCGACTGCAGGGGATTTTGTTCAATCCCAAGCGTCCTTCGGCCATGATCAGCGGCAAGACTGTCTTTGTCGGTGACCGAATCCGTGACCTTCGTGTGATGGCGATAGACAAGGAAAGTGTCTCGCTGTCCGGCGCGGGCACAACCACCGTTCTGAGCCTGATCGACTAACGCGCGCACCGCGCGCACGTGACATGGTGGGGTGGTCGCTCCGAGACGACCGCACGAAGGTCACCTCGGCGAGCGGACCCTGCCAACAACACGCAGCGGAGATCACAGCCGCCTATTCCCGTCTCAGCGAGTTGGGTTATGTGCCTTCACGCTGGCGGCTACGATGTGAATCTGCCTTGTTCATGCCGTCGGTTTTCACTTGGCGAAGAGCGGGGGCTATTCTAGGTTCAGCATTCTTGGGCATATGCAATCCATTCCACTGGGAGTCAGTTTACTGAGGAGCAGTCGGTTGGCCTATGGTTGCTGGCGGGTGGCGGGAACCTGGAACCCGGCCGAGGTTACCCCCGCAAGCCGGGCGGCGGGGCGGCGCGCGATTATCGCCGCATATGAAGCCGGCTACACACTATTCGATAACGCGGACATATACTGCCACGGGGAAACGGAGCGCATTCTGGGCGAGGCGCTCAGGGAGGTGGCGGGCATGCGCGACCGTGTTGTGATTGTGACCAAGGGAGGCATACGCCCGGCCGGGGACCCTGATCCTGACGCACCCGCACGCTACGACTTCTCCGCTCCTCACCTCATCAACGCTTGCGAGCAGTCGCTGCGGCGGTTGGGGATAGAGATGATTGACCTTTACCTGCTGCACCGGCCGGACTTCCTGGCTGATCCGGAGGAAGTGGCCCAGGCGTTTAGGAAGCTGAAGGCCGCGGGCAAGGTGCGCTACTTCGGCGTCAGCAACTTCCGCCCGCTGCTGGTCACCGCCCTCCAGGCCGCTTGCCCGATGCCGCTGGTGGCGCATCAGGTCGAGATCAGCCTGGCGAAGCTGGACGCTCTCACCGACGGCACGCTGGATCAGTGCATGATTGAGCGGATTACTCCCATGGCCTGGAGCCCGCTCGCCGCTGGCTTGATGGGCGACGGCGCCAACCGCCGTTTGCCATCCCAGCAAACCTACTGCGCCAAACGGTTCCTGCCCGAGTTGGACGCCATCGCCCAGGCGCGGGGCGTCAGTCGCGTTGCGGTATCGCTTGCGTGGTTGCTCAAGCACCCGGCCAGAATCCAGCCCATCGTTGGCACCACCAACCCGGAGCGGATTCGCGCCGCCGCCACGGCCGACGGGTTGGAGTTGACACGCGAAGAATGGTACCGCCTGCTCATCGCGGCGCGTGGCGAGCCGATGCCTTGAGAAATCCCATGGCCGACAGCGAACGATTCCGGTTGTTCATCGCGGTGGGGATTCCAGACGGAATCAAATCAAAGATCGAGGCTGCTCAGGCGGAGTTGCGCCGTGTGTTGCCGGCGCGCAATGTCCGTTGGACCCGGCGTGAACAGTTCCACCTTACGCTTAGGTTCCTGGGGGATGTGGAGGCGGCGCGGGTGGACTCGCTGGGGGAAGCGATGCGCAGGGCATGCCACGGCTTTGAGCCTTTGCGGCTGCGCGGCGAGGGCGTTGGGTGCTTCCCGGAACACGGGTATCCACGCGTCCTCTGGACCGGCGTGCGCGATGAAGAGGAGCAGTTGCCACGGCTGCACGCGGCGGTGGAACTCGCAAGCCGGGGTTTCACGACCGAAGCCAAGGAAGAACGCTTCACTGGCCACGTGACGCTGGCGCGCATTAAGGGCATTAAACGCGCTGAGGCAGAGGCGTTGAGCGGGGTGGTGGCAGGCATGAAGGACCGCCTTTTTGGCCATTGGACAGCGTATAAGATCGAGCTAATGCGGAGCGAACTCTTACCGCAGGGCGCCCGGCACACTCCGCTGGCGACGATTGCGCTGACCGAATCGCCCGCCAGCGCGTATGCATGAAGCTGCCGGGGGAGCGCGAGCATCTTGACCGCTTTGCGGATGGCGGACCAGACCAGCGGGCCAGATGCCCGCGCGCCTTCAGGCATACGCGCTAATCGCCCGCTAATTTGGCCTGATTTGGCTTGATTCATTTCCGACGGTGGGCAAGCTGTCGTTTTGCTGCGAGTGAACTAAACGATTACAACGACCATACCCTATGAGTGATACATCCAACCGGCGATCCGAAGAATTCCTCAAGATCAGCGACCAATTCCAGCTCGGCGTTCTGACAACCGAATCCTCCCACCCCGTCACGGCGAATTTAAGCGAAACTGCCAAAGGTGACGTGAGTGCGGGGCTGGGGCTGTTGTTCGAGGCGGACAGGGACAATGTCCGCAAGTACCAGGAGTTTGTGGAGTCAGGCCGGGCGCGGGGTATTGCAGACACGGTGCTGCGCGTGGTAAAGGGCGGCGGGAAGGTGTTTTGTACCGGCTGCGGTTCCACCGGGCGGCTGAGCATCCAACTGGTGTCCATCTGGCGCGACTTCTGGCAGAAGCAGGCTGCGCGCGGTCTGAAGTGCTCGCCGTCGGCGGAGGAGTTTGAGAACCGTGCGTTCAGTGTTATGGCCGGTGGGGATTTCGCCCTCATCAAATCGGTGGAGGGTTTCGAGGACTTCACGGAGTTCGGCAAGAAGCAGATCGGCGACCTCGGGGTGTCGGCCAAAGACGTGGTCTTCGCTATCACGGAGGGCGGCGAGACGTCGTTTGTGATCGGCACCGCCTGGAAGGGCTTTGAGGTCGGCGCCAAGGTCTATTTCGTCTATAACAATCCCGACGACATTCTCTGCAAGCACGTCAAGCGCAGCCGCGAAGTCATCCAGGAGCCGCGCATCGAGAAGATCAACCTGACTACCGGCCCGATGTCCATCACCGGCTCGACTCGCATGCAGGCGACGACCATTGAGCTCTGCGTGATGCTGACCGTGCTGGAAATGGTGCTGCGCGATCTGATGAAGGAACTGGAGCCCAACGGCCCATGCGCGCTGGACTCGAATTCCGTGCCGGCCGAGTTCCTGCGCAAACTGACCGAGATGCATGGCAACCTGATCGCACCCGAATTCCGGTCGCAGCTTGCCAAGGCCGTGTCGCTCGAAGAGTCCGTTTACCGGTCCAAGCACAAGAACAATTACTACGCCGACCGTTTCGGTATTGATGTGCTGACGGACACCACCGAGCGCTCGCCGACTTATTGCTCGCCACCATTCCGCAAATTCGATGATACGACGGCAACCGAGTCGTGGTCGTTCCTGTTCATGCCTTACGCGGATACGCCGAAGGCCTGGGAGCGGATCATCAAGCGTCAGCCCAAGTGCGTGGAATGGACCGAGCAGGAGGTCCGGGCGCTGGTGAGTGAGGACAAAGTGGCGCGCACCTACGAAATCGTGCGTAAGATCAGCGCCGCAGAGTTGATGAGGTTCAAGGTTGGCCTGGACGGCTTGAAATATCGGCCGCTGGGCGAGGGCGACAGTGCGGTGGGCATCGTTTCCGAGACCGAGAAGGCCTCGTTACTTGCCCCGGACGGTTTTCATCGTCGGCAGCTCGAAGCCGCGCAGCAGGTTGGCGCACAGATCGGGTTAATCTTCATTGGGCGCAATGAGTCCTTCCGGGAGATCAACGACTTCGTCTCCAAGTGGAACCCTCAGTGCGTTAAAGTGCTGGTGCCGGTGCCGGCCGCGGACTTCCTGTTGGACGGCGTGACACGCGTGGGCCTCAAAATGATGCTCAACGCCCTCTCGACCTGCACCATGGTGCGATTGGGGCGGGTGATGGGTAATTACATGATCTGGGTCGTGCCCAGCAACCTGAAACTCATTGACCGCTCGACTCGCTACATCCAGCGACTTACGGGCCTCGACTACCAGGCAGCCAACCAATTACTGTTTGAGGTCGTCGAATATGTCGAGCCGCGAATGAAAGCCGACCAGGCTTATCCGCCGGTAGTCGGCGTGTCCGTGATGCGGGTCCGACATAAGCTCAGCAACGAGGAAGCCGAGAAGCGACTGATGGCGGAGCTGTAAGTTGGGCTATACACGTTCGCCGGATCTTACTACGCTTCGGGGCACCTATGACACTCGACGACTTTCTACTTGATGCGGAAGACAAGATGAGCAAGACCGAGCAGGTGGTCGTGAAGGAGTTTGCCGGTGTGCGCACCGGCAAAGCCTCGCCCGCGTTGGTCGAGAACATCCTTGTGGAGGCTTATGGCTCGCAAATGCGCATTCGCGAACTTGCTGGTATCACTACCCCCGAACCGCGCACCCTGACAATCCAGCCCTGGGACGCCAACTCGCTGCATCCGATCGAGAAGGCCATTCTCAAGAGCAACCTGGGGCTCACGCCGTCCATTCAGGGCAAGGCCATTAGGCTGTTCTTCCCCGAACTCAGCGAGGAACGGCGCCAGGAATTCGTGAAGATCGTCCGCAAAATGGCCGAGGACGGGCGCGTGGCCATCCGCCATGTGCGGCGCGACACCTTGGACCAACTGAAGAAACACACCCACGATAGCGGTGTAACCGAGGACGACGTCAGGCATGCCGAGAAGGAAGTGCAGAAGCTGACGGACGAGTACATCGGCAAGATTGACCTCCACGTGGCGCACAAGGAAAAAGAAATCATGACCGTATAGGGCGGGGGATTGCCGGGACAATGGGGCGGCGGGCAGTGCCGGCATGTGCGGCCCTATCGGACGACTCAGCGTTTCGAAGCGCTGTTGGTCCGGGGTTCTTCGAAGCGAACGACGGTTTCTCCTGGTTTGGCGTAACCCAATGTCTCTCGGGCCAGCCGTTCCACGGCCTTCGGATCGAAGCGCAAGGCGTCAATGGAGGTGTGCAATTGCCTGGCGGTTTCCTCATGCTCCCGTATCATTTTCTGGAGCCGGTAGACTTCCTTCCGCATCCGTTGATTCTGCTTGATAAGGGGCAGATACCAAAATCCGACCAGTAGAACGCCAGCCACAAAGACGAGAAAGATCACCACTGGGGTCAGCCTGTCCCAGATACTAAGGTTCACTTTCATCGCGCTGAGTTAAACACGCGTCACGCGCGAACGGAAGCGAATAAATGCGCGCGCGACAGCACGTCACAGCGCGCTGGTTAGGAACGAACCACGACGTGGGCTCTCTATTCGCTTGTCAGGCGGCGAGCCGCCCGGTAAGACTAGACTCAGGATGATCAAAACGCTGCTGCTAATTATTGAGCCGGCCACGACTTGGGAGGGCATCTCCCGTGCCCGGCGCAGCGTGCCTTTTGTCCTGGTCGCGTTTCTGTTGCCACTATTGTTGCTCGCGTCGGTTGGGGAGGGCTACGGGCTGGTCAACTGGGGAAAGTGGCAGGATTTTGGCCGCCTGAAGAAATTCTCGGCGGCCGAAGCCTTAGTGGTCCAAACTGCTCAGATCGTGCTTTCGCTGGTTGTTGTGCTTATGGGCGCCTACTTCCTCAAGTTGGTGGGTGAGACGTTCTGCGGCCGGCATTCGTACGCGCAAGCTTTCGCTACGGTCGCTTACAGCCTGAGTCCGCTTTTTCTGCTGCGCCTGCTGGATGCATTTCGCGGGATTTCACCTTGGGTGAGCTGGGCGATTGGAATTCTGCTGTCTATCGGGGTGCTGTATCATGGGTTGCCGCGGATGATGGAGACTGACCCGGCGCACGCTTTTGGGCAGTTCTTCATGAGCGCCCTGCTCTTGGTGCTGGTCACCGGCTTGGTGCGGTTTGCCACCGCTGCCTACTTGCAGGGGAAGTTCACCAAGGTTCAGGTCATTGTTTCCGACTTGGCCGCGCAATTGCCTTTCTGACGATCCAACTGCGGCGCTTCAGTATCGCCAGCGCCGCCTCGTAATCCTGCCCCGTCAGTTCTTGCACGATGCGCACCGCACGGCCCCGCAGCTTTACGTTCGAGGGGTTCAAATCGATCATCAAATTGCTCCGCACTTTGCCCAGGCGCACCATCGAGAGTGTGGTGAGTAGATTCAAGAGCAGCTTCGTCGCCGTGCCCGCCTTCAGGCGGGTCGAGCCAGTCAACAACTCAGGCCCGAGGCTGGGAGCAATGACGATGTTGGGCCGCAACGCACGCGGTATCTCCAGAAAAGGGTTGAAGCACACCAAAGCGGTGGTTGCCCCACGCCGTTTCGCCTCTCGTAGCGCGCCCCAGACAAATGGCGTGGTGCCGCTCGCCGCGATGCCTACTACCACGTCCTGGCGGTTGATGCCGCGTGCCTTGATGGTCCGGACGCCGGCCCTCACGTTATCCTCCGCGCCTTCAACCGACTGCCACAGCGCCTTCTGTCCGCCTGCCACGATGCCTTGAACCAAGTCTGGTGAGGTGCGGAATGTGGGTGGGCATTCGCTGGCGTCCAGCACCCCCAGCCGTCCGCTGGTGCCCGCGCCGACATAGAACAACCGGCCACCGCTCCGAAACGCACGCACAATCGCCCGGATGACCAACTCTATGCGGCGATGTTCGTTCAGCAACTTTCTTGGTACGCGGGCTTCCTCGGAGAGCATCAGCGCGATCGCCTTTCTGAGGGAGAGTTTGTCCAGGTTCATAGACCGGCGGTGGCGCTGTTCGGTTGGGGATGGTTTTGCCGACCGCACGAGTTCCTTGTTGCCCAAATATCTCTCGTCTGACGTCTTTGGATCGCCCATCATCGGTGCCACTATTGATCAAGCCTGCGGCTTTTCAAAGCCTGAAGTGCAAAAGCGGAAACCAAATGCTGGACGACACCATAGCTGCAATTGCGACGCCGCTCGGCGAAGGCGGTCTGGCCGTGATCCGCATTTCCGGCCCGCAGGCGCTCGCAGTGGCCGATCGCTGCTTCCTCCCGGCGCGTGAAAATGCCGTGAAGCCGTCAGTCGCGGCGACCCACACCATTCATCTTGGTCATATTGTGAGCGACGGGCAGAAGGTGGACGAGGCGATGCTGGCGGTGATGCGCGCCCCGCGCACCTTCACGCGCGAACATGTGGTCGAAATCACCTGCCACGGCGGCATCCTGGCCACGAAGCTGGTGCTGGATGCGGTGCTTGCGGGCGGCGCCCGGCTGGCTGAACCCGGTGAATTCACACGCCGCGCCTTTCTTAACGGGAGAATTGACCTGGCGCAGGCCGAGGCTGTCTCCGACCTGATCCATTCGCGCACCGAGTTGGCGTTGCGTGCCGCCAACGAGCAACTCGCTGGCAGTCTCTCCCGGCGAATCGGCGAACTGCGCGACCAGATGCTCGAAACGCTTGCCCACGTCGAGGCGCACATTGACTTCCCCGAAGAGGACATCGCGCCGGATACCCGCAGCCGGCTCGTTGCGCGGCTTGAACGCGGCGTTGCCTTCATGGACGAGCTGCTGCGCACTGCCGGCGAGGGGCGAATCCTCCGCCGTGGCGTCCGAGGTGCTATTATCGGTCGGCCAAACGCCGGCAAGTCCAGTCTTCTCAATCAGCTCCTTGGCAGCGACCGCGCCATCGTTTCCGCCATTCCTGGAACTACCCGCGACACCATCGAAGAAACTACGAATATCCGCGGGCTGCCGGTCATGCTCGTGGACACCGCGGGGTTGCGCGAGGTCGACGACGAGATCGAAGCCGAGGGCGTTCGTCGCAGCCGCGAGGCCCTGCAACAGGCGGAGTTTGTCTTGCACGTGTTGGACGCGTCCGAGTTGCTGACACGCGCTGACGAGAGTTGTTTGGCGGAGTGCTCGGGTAAGAAATGTGTCTTGGTTCGGAACAAGATTGACCTGCCGGTCCGGCTGCAATTGCCACCAGGCCTAAGTGCCCCAGTAGTGGACGTTTGCTGCCTGACCGGGCAGGGAATTGAGCCGCTCAAGGACGAGATGAAGAAGTTGGTGTGGTCCGGCGAAATCAGAGCCGAGATGTTGCAGGTAATGATCAACTCGCGCCACCAAGATGCGCTCAACCGCGCGCGGGCTGCCACCCTGCGCGCGGTAGAAGACCTATGCGCCGCCCAGCCCCTTGAGCTCCCCGCCCTGGACCTGCGTATCGCAGTCAATGCAATTGGTGAAATTGTCGGCCAGACTACTACCGACGACATCTTGGATACAATCTTCAGCCAGTTTTGCATTGGCAAATAGGCGGGGCCATTTACAGGGCATGCCGTGAGCCCTCAAGTAGCGGGGGCGATTCGCACAGGGACTGCCCCTGCCTGCGGGAGCAAAATGTGACCCGACTTGACGCCTTGAGGCCCGAGGGGGGCTTCAAAGCATGCGTAACAGGAAGGTGAAAATCGCCATGGCGCTCAAGCCGATGGCGAAATTGGTCAGGACGAGAGCCTTGTGGTGTTTAAGGATCTCGCCGAAGACCGCGTGCACGGCGAGGAAGAAGAACCCGCCGCCGACGTGGGCGACGGCAGCGTCGAGCCAGAAGGTCGAGGCGTGTCGGAGGAAGAGCCACCCGAGGATGCCACCGAGGAGCGTGGTGGATTCAACGGCGGCGACGCGGAGCAGGGTTTGAGCGCGGTTGAAGCCAGCGCCCAGCAGAAGGCTGGCCAGAGCCAGGCCCTCCGGGACTTTATGAACACAGATGGCCAGGATGAGGGAGAGATCGAGCACGCGCCCGCCATGAGCGTGGGAGGTTTCGGCCTCGTGACCGGCAGCGAGGGCGACACCGTCGGCCACGCAGTGAACAGTCAGAGCCAAGGTCATGGCGGTGGCAATCTCGCTGAAATGGTGGGTGGCGGTTTCGTCAAAGTGGCTGGCCGCGCAGGCTGGGCAGACATGGTAAACGTATTTGCTGATAATGGCGAAAAGGACGTAGCCGGACCCGGCGGCGATCAGAGTGCCCCACCAGCGCAACACCACGAGGCTCTCTGGGAGAATCGCAAAAAGGGTCACACCCAGAAGGGTGCCGGCGCCGAGGCTGATCAAGGCGCAAAGCCGATGGTGCGATGTGCCGAGCGAAGCGCCAAGCGCGCCACCGCCGACCGCTAGGGCGAAGGCGAGCGCTACGTTAGCAATGGTCATGCTTTCCATGAATGAACGGGTTAAGGCTTGAATGTCTGCGACTGCGATTCAAGCGGAAAGTCTTTTGAGCGGAGGGGGGGCTGGGCTCCGGCGGTTGCTATGTGAGCGTTTCGGTAGCCAGCTTGACGGTGAGAGTTGAAGTCGCCCCCGGGGGCAGGCTGATGCTGTTCGAAGCAACATTGCCTGCTTCGACGCAGATCATGCGCTCGAACTCCTCGTCACCGAAGTCAGGCATTTGTCGTGACTTGGCAGTCCACGGGTTCCAGACCACGGTGGAGGCGGAACCATGTTTCTCGATACGGATTATGCGGCCGAAGCGCGGGTCAAGAATTTCCACGGTGCCGGTGGCGTTCTGGTAAACACGGTCCACTTCGGAGGCGATGCGAAGGG
Organism: Candidatus Paceibacterota bacterium; assembly: GCA_035452965.1. Taxonomy (NCBI): domain Bacteria; kingdom Bacillati; phylum Minisyncoccota; species Minisyncoccota bacterium. The sequence goes on from DAOTCE010000005.1 coordinate 248,765, forward strand.
TCTCGTTGGTCTCGGTCTGCTCCACAAAATGGGCGACCTTATCCAGGTAGTTAAGGCCATTGAGACCGCTGACCGAAATGGCGGTGATGTCACTCACTTCAAAATAGGAATGCAGACAGTTCTCAAAAGTGAATTCAGCGTCGTTGGACTGGTTGGTAATAACGAGTTGCAGCGTCAGGGACTGGCTCACCGTGACAAGGTAGTCGGCGGTGAATGGCGTAAAGTCCGAAGCCTCAGGGCAGGCAGGCAAACGGAACCGCACACTGACGCTGCCATCCGGGGCTGGGGCGACTTCTTTGAGGTCCCAGGTCTTGACGCGGGCGAAGCCGTGCTGGCCTAAGCCCTCCCGCTGTCCAAACCAGGGGAAGACCACAGGGATGCCACCCCGAATAGGTTGGCCCTCGACAAAGCGGCTGCATTGGCTGAGGAAAAGCATGGGCGGCTCATCCTTCTTCTTGAATTGGGTGACATGCGCGCCCTGGAGGTAGATTGCGGCTGAGCTCCAGGGTGTGCTGATTTCGAGCATGGGCAGCTCGCCTTGGCCGTCGAGAAACGTCACGCGTCCGAGGGCGCCTGGGGCAGCCGTTGTGCCTGATTGACTGGTTGTCATATTTTGCCTCTGACCGGGACTATACCAGAGTCGGCATCGGCAGGGCACGTAGTTTTACGCGCCGCGCCGCGCACTCAAAAAGGCGCTCGGGCATTCACTTGCCCATCCTGGTTGCCGCTGGCACACTAAGCACACATGCGTGTATGGCTTCTGGCTTGGACAGAGAGACTGGAGACCTTTCTTTTCGAAGTGTTCGTCCAAGCCCGGCGCATTGTTCCACGTTTGCTGCGCGTGGACTGAAATTCCTATGCAATGCCTGTATCTCGCTCTTAGCATCACTTGGCTGTTAGCGATCACAGTGGTTAATACCCAGGCGGCAGGATTAGAACGGCTGAAATACCACAATCCCGGTCTGGTGGTGGACTTGGGGGTCGGATTATGGGCGTGGCCGTTGCCAATGGACTTTGATGGGGACGGCGACTTTGATCTTGTCGTCAACTGCCCGGACGTACCTTACAACGGTGTGTATTTCTTCGAGAACGCTGCCAGCGGCGGCAGATTGAACAAGCTGCCCGTCTTCAAACCCAGCCGCCGCATCAGCAGGGGGTTGCAGAATGTCCAGGTCAGTTACTTGAACGGCAGCCCATGCGTTCTTTCGCCAGGCCACGAGTATCCCGACTTTCTCAAGACCGGCCTTGCGACCGGGAAGCGACTCCCGATCTCTGCAAATATCCATCCCAACAAAGTCCGCGCGAACATGTGGCGCTACGTGGATTACGACGGCGACAACGCGCTCGATCTCGTGGTGGGGATTGGGGATTGGACGGATTATGGTTGGGACAACGCCTACACGCCCGAGGGCCAATGGACCAACGGTCCCCTGCGCGGTTTTGTTTATTGCATCCGCAACCATGGCACGACGGCGAAGCCTGTTTACGACAAACCAGTGAAGATCAGAGCGGGCGACAAACCGGTCGAGACATTTGGCTGGCCCTCGCCGAACTTCGCGGACTTCGACGGCGACGGCGATCTGGACCTTTTGTGCGGTGAATTCCTCGATGGCTTCACTTACTTCGAGAACATCGGCGCGCGCACCGCGCCGAAATATGCGCCAAGCTGCCGACTGACCTTGCCCCCCGGTGCGCATAAGTCTGCCCCTCCGTTCGCCTGGTTGGCGGAGAAGGAGAGCGCTGGCCTTCCTGGTTCGCCGAGACCGCTTGCGATGGACCTGGAAATGGTCACGCCGACAGCGATAGACTGGGACAAGGACGGCGACCTTGATCTCATCGTTGGCGACGAGGATGGACGCGTTGCTTTTCTCGAGAATACTGGCAAATTCACGACTGACCATACGCCGCAATTTCTGCCGCCTGTTTACTTCCAACAGGAGGCAGACGAGTTGAAGTGTGGCGCGCTGGCGACGCCAACAGGCGTTGATTGGGACGGAGATGGCGATATTGACATCGTTAGCGGCAACACGGCGGGCTATATCCTCTTCTTCGAGAACCTCAGCGGGCCCGGGGTCGAGAAGCCTGGTTGGGCCAGGCCGGAGTATCTCCGGGCAGGTGGCAAAGTAATCCGCGTAATGGCGGGTCCGAACGGCAGCATCCAGGGGCCCGCCGAAGCGAAGTGGGGCTACACGACGTTGAGCGTGGCGGATTGGGATGGCAATACCTTGCCCGACATCCTCATGAATTCTATTTGGGGAAAAGTGGTCTGGTTCAAGAACGTCGGCACGCGCAAGGCGCCCAAACTTGCCGCCGCGCAACCGATCGAAGTCGAATGGAACGGCCCGCAGCCTTCGCTCGCTTACGGGTGGCTTCGCCCCGAGGGCAAGGCGCTCCTCACTCAGTGGCGCACGACGCCATTTGCCGTTGATTGGAATCGTGATGGCCTGACCGACCTCATCATGCTCGACCAGCAGGGCTACCTTGCGCTATTCGAGCGTGCTAAACGCGTCGGCCAACTCGTGCTGCTCCCGCCCAGGCGCGTGTTTTGCGACGAGAGGGGGGAACCGCTGTCGCTTAGCAAAGGCTCCGCGGGCAAGAGTGGCCGCCGCAAGCTCTGCATCGTGGATTGGGATGGCGATGGCAACCTCGACATCCTCTTAAGTTCCGCCAATGCGACGTTTCTCCGCCAGGCGGATGCCCGCGATGGCAAGTGGTTCTTCCAGGACATGGGGCTGCTCGCGCGGCGGAACCTCGAAGGCCACGACGTCAGCCCTACCGTAGTGGACTTCAATGGCGATGCCGTTCCGGACTTCCTCGGCGGTGCGGAAGATGGACGTTTCTATTACCTCCGCAATCCTCGCGCTGCGAGCGAGCGAGGGAGCAACTTTGAACCGGGCAGGAAGCCCGGCGCGTGAACGACGATATTCCAGCGTCTCATCCCCTCCGCTACGCGTGGTTCGTGGTCGTGTTGCTGTTTCCGGTGGCGCTCCTCAACTACCTCGACCGGCAGATGCTCGCGACAATGAGGGTTTCGATGGTCGAGGACATCCCGAGCATCGCAAACAAGGCGGACTGGGGCATGGTGCTGGCTTGCTTCAAATGGACCTATGCGGTCCTGAGCCCGTTCGGCGGCTTCATCGCTGACCGGGTCAGCCGGCGGCATGTCATTGGGGCCAGCCTGCTCGTTTGGTCGGCGGTGACTTGGTGGACAGGACACGTCGCCACGTTCCATGAACTCATGGCTGCCCGTGCGCTTATGGGCGTTAGCGAAGCCTTCTACATCCCGGCCGCGCTCGCGTTGATCGCAGATTATCACCCGGGACTCACCCGGTCACGGGCGGTGGGGGTGCATCAGACCGGCATCTACGTGGGGCAAATTCTCGGCGGGTTTGCGGGTTACGTTGCAGATTCGCCGGAGCATGGCTGGCGCTGGGCGTTCACGACGTGCGGCCTGGTGGGTGTCGTTTATGCGATGCCCCTGTTCGCGATTCTGCGCAATCCCGTGCGCCCCGCCCCTGATGCCGTGACTCAAGTGGTGAGCGGCAACGTCTTTCGCGGGCTGCTCACGAACCGCAATTTCATTCTGCTCGTGCTCTACTTCACCCTGCCTGCAATCGCGGGTTGGGTAGTGCGCGATTGGATGCCCGACATCCTGAAAGAGAAATTTGGTCTCGGTCAGGGCCGCGCAGGCGTGAGCGCGATTCTCGTTGTGCAATTCGGCGCGCTCGTCGGCGCGCTGCTCGGCGGCACGCTGGCCGATCGTTGGATGCGCACCTCGCCGCGCGGGCGAATCTTCACGAGCGCCATCGGCACACTACTGTTGCTCCCCGCGCTTTTCAGCGTCGGTTACGCTGGCACGCTTGCCGTTGCCATCCTCGGCCTCAGCATCTTTGGGCTGGGTTGGGGGTTCTTTGACTGCAACAACATGCCCATCCTGTGCCAGGTGGCTCGCTCCGAGTGGCGGGCCACCGGTTACGGCATCATGAACCTCGTCAGCATCAGTTGCGGCGGTTTCGGGGACTGGGCTTTCGGCGCGTTGCGCGATCGGCACGTCCCGCTCAACCTCATATTCGGCGTCTTTGCCGGTGTTGCCCTGCTTTCCGTCGTTATCGTGCTGCTGATCAAGGCCGAGCCAAACCAGAGCGTTCGTGAACCTGAGGGCGCCCGGCGATCGGCAGATGCTTGACCAATTTCCGCGCGCAGTCCCGAACCTGCGCGGGGGAACTGCGGGAGAGAGAATATGCGGAACCGGCGGTCCTGAAATATCTTGTCGCCGTCCTGCAACGCGTTTCCGTTACTGTGTCGGCGGAGGCAGGGGACTGCGAAGAGCAGGGGGCTGGGGGGCAAACACCTTCAACGTGAAACCATCAACGTTCGCACTGGCGGCATAAAGAGTGAATGAAAAGTAATGCGCAACTTTGTTGAACGCGGGCAGGAGGGAGAAGTCCATCCAACCGTTGAGAGTCTCTTCCGGGCCGGTTATGCCTGGCAATCCGGGGAAGAGGCTGGGGCCAATGCCGTTGGTGGAAGCCCCCGGGGCATTCCTGGCGGTTTCGAAAGCGACGCGCATGGCGTCTGCCAGGTTGTCGTAGCCGAAAAGACCGGTGCCCAAGCCGCCAACCTTCTGGGCGGCGTCGATCAGGCCGGGGGTTTCGCGCAGAGCTTTGGTCTGGGCTTGGCCGCTGCGCAGGTACTCCTCAAGGAGCGGCGTGTCAGTGGATAGCGCAACGTAACCGCCACTGGCAGCCCAGCTTAAGGTGCGCGGCGGCGTCGCGTGGGTGCGGTTGGGGGCGAAGAAGGGCAGTGGGGGCGTCGGGAGTGAGTAGATCTTCCGGCCGAGGAACTCCCGTTCCGTGAGCATGTCGCCCTGGGGGAAGATTACAAACAGGCGTCTGAGGGCGACGGCCAGTTGGTCGGGGTTCGGCGAATTCATAAGAAGCACGGAGGAGGTGGCCTGCAACTCGGCCGGTGTATTGCCGCGCGGGGCACGTTCATAGCTGATGATGTCGTTGCCTAGGTTGGCGAGCAGGGTCTTCTTCAGGTCAAAGCCGGGGTCGTCGAGTTTGGCGCGGGCGCTGGCGGTGTCGAGGATCAGGCTGAGCGCGCTGAGGGCTTGCGAGGAAAGGTCGCTAATCATCTTCTCGAGGGTCGCCCAAGCCTTTGAGCCGTCCAGGCGCCACCGGAAGAACTGCGCGACATCCGCCGGGACGAACGGCGGCGGACCGGCTTCTTTGGCTGCGCTGGCGAGGACTTGAAAGATGCCCTGGCGGTCGGCTTCCGGCACACCGAGGACGACCTGCAAGAGGGAACCCTCGTTGGAGTCCTGCAGGCTGAACGCGAGAGTCTTGCAGCCCGCCAATCCGGTAGCATGAATGAACTTCTCGCGCTTGATGGGTTCCAGCGGGTCCGCAGGCTCGGAGGGTTTGGATTCCGAGGGCGGGCGTCCGAGAGCATCCACAAAGACTTTCAGGTTCACCCAGCCGTAGAAAGGTGCATCACGGAACAGAGTTTGCCCGCTGGCTTGGTAGGCGGGTATTTCACTCAAGGTGGGAACTGAACCGCCGGTAAGCCGAATGACTACTTTCTCGACGCCTTTGGTTGAGTTGCCCGCTACCAGCAGCGTGCCCACCTGGCCGATGACCAGCTCTTTGCTGGCGGTCAGTAGGACTGTGAGCATGTCCAGCAACATATCCTCGTTGCCGGATGATTTGACCGGGGCCTGAGTGATTTGCGGTCCTGAGGTGACAGGCGCGAACACAGGTGGCCGCCAGAGGAACTTGGCCAGCGTTTTGGGGACATCGTTGCTCGTAATGGGAAAGACGGAGAACTCCAGATCGCGAATCTTCTCGGTCCTGGGGGATTTGCCGGTGGTCAGCCAATGCTTGCGAAACCCGGCGAGGTTGGTCCTGAGCAGGTCGGCCTTGTCCCGGGCATCGAGCAAGAGCAGGAAGCCGAGCGGCTGGTCGTCGCCTCCTTGCCAGGCGTTCCTGGTCACGGCGAATGTCACCTGACCCTGCGGCAGGCTGGCGCAAGAGTCCAGGCTCAAGTTGAGGTCGCGTTCAAGGGGCTTGGCAACTTCCTCACGCCAGCGCAAGAGGAACTTATCCCTGAGCGGCTTCAGGGCGGGGTCATTCCAGAGCCGGCTTTTGGGCGATCGTTGGCAGACCTGCCGGAACCTGGAGAAATCCGGCGCCGTCAACACGATGAGTGTGTCGTCGGGCAGCAGTTGTTCCGGGGCAGGAACAGCAGCGCCGGCGGGCGGGGTTAAAGTGACCAGGCAGGCGGCCAAAGCGCCGCACTGCAGCGATTTGGGCAAATCAGGAAGCACGCGCACCACGTAGGTTGGGCCTACTCCTCCACCCGCGTTTGCCTGGTGCGGCTGGGTGGTTCGAGATAGCGATAGGGATTGCTGGGATTGTCGTTGGCATAGGCGAACGCGTCGCGATGGTCGAGAAAGTACCTGACAGTCTCGACCGGGATGGCGAAGCCAAGCCCCTCGCCGGCAGTGACTTTCATGTTCGTCACGCCCATTACCTCCCCGCTCAAGTTAAACAGCGGCCCGCCACTGTTGCCGGGATTGATTTGCGCGGTGGTTTGCAGGTAGAGCAGCCCGCCCACTTCACGGGTCTTGGTGCTGAGGATGCCCTCGGTGACGGTGCGCTCCAACCCCAATGGACTGCCGATGGCGAACACCCGCTCGCCCACCGAAAGTCCATCGGAGCTGCCCAGGGGGACGTAGCGAAACTTTGGCGCGTCCTTGTCCTCCACCCGCAGCAACGCCAGGTCGGCGAATTTGTTCAAGGCGATAATACGCACTTGTTTATAAGTCTTCCGATCGAGTTGGCCCTCCTTCTGATGGTACACCTCGACGGTAATCTGGGTCTCGCCTTCGATAACATGGAAGTTGGTGATCAGGAAGCCATCCTCGTTGAGGAAGAAACCGGAGCCGAGACCGCCTGGCGTGCGCACCTGGACCACGGCTTCGCCGATTTGATTCACTAGTTCGAGCACGGTGCGGGCGGGAGTAGGCTTGGCGGGGGTGGAGTAGAATCCGGCTTTGGGATCGGCAGTATCCGTGGCGGCGGTGGCGACGGCAGACTTGGACCCGCGTTTGGAGCGGGGCACAGGCGCCGGGCTGTCGCTCCTCAATATCTTGATCACTTGATTGCGCGGGATGACCAACACGGTATAACCGATGTCCACGGCGATATGATCGGACTTCTCCGCCAGTACCTTTCCGGTGATCGCGGCTTTGTCTTTCAACTGGATGGTGTCCGCAAGGGCGCAGGACAGACCGCACGCGACAAGGGCTGACACAAACTGGCGCGGTCGTAACATAACCAGAAATTACTCAGGCAGGGCGGCGTTGACAAGCAAGCAGCCCGGCAGGGCTTGGCAAGGGGCTCGCAGCGGCCGAAGAAGGCAACAGCATGCAGGTCCCCCCACTCCAAAGCCGAATACGGCGATGGGACGGTGCCAATCCTGCTGGTATACGGTGTGGTTCCCATGGGGGTCGGCCCCCATGGGAACCACACCGGGGCATAACAGGTGTCGCAGCGTTGCCGCACCGGGGCGGCTATTCGATCCAGGAGTAGTGGACTGTGGTTCTTTAGCAGTTTGGATGGGGCATGCGAGAAAAAGAGATGAATTCACAGAAAAATAGCTATTGCCACATATCACGGGGTTGGTATCTTACGCAGCCCCTTCTCCAAGGTTGGGTGGAGAAGCACCCGGCCGAACGGGAAGGGGTGAACGGCCTTAATTGCCTGCGCCGGTCGGCGCGGGGGGCCACAACAACATTGTGATTAATCCCGTGTTCCGCGGGATGGTTCGCCCGGTGGGCGGACTTTTAACCAAAGGAAACCTGTGATTAGTATTGGAGTTAAGGAATTGTTGGATGCTGGGGTCCATTTCGGACATCAGACGCGGCGGTGGAATCCCAAGATGAAGCCGTTCATCTTTGATGCACGCAACGGGATTCACATTATTGATCTCAGCAAAACGATCAACCAACTGGAAGAGGCGTGCAACTTCCTCGGTTCCACGGTGGCCAAGGGCGGCAAGGTGCTCTTTGTGGGCACGAAGAAGCAGGCGCAACAGGCGATCAAGTTGACGGCCAAGGAAAGCGGGCAGTACTATGTGACCGAACGCTGGCTGGGAGGCACGCTGACGAATTTTGCCACCATCAAGCGCTCAATCGCGCGACTCAAGGAGATTGAGAAGATGGAGGCCGACGGCACCATTAACCAATACGTCAAACAGGAACAATCGGTGATCCGCCGGGAGGCAGCGCGGCTGGTCAAGTTCTTTGAGGGGATTCAAGCCATGGACAAGCTGCCGGGGGCGATGTTCGTGGTGGATATCAAGCGTGAGCGCAATGCGGTGGCGGAGGCGCGGCGCCTTAAGATTCCCGTCGTGGCGGTGGTGGATACCAACTGCGACCCGGACCTGGTGGATTATCCCGTTGCCGGCAACGATGATGCCATCCGCGCGGTGCGCTTGATTCTGGCAATGGTCTCCCAGACGGTCACGCAAGCGCAAGCGGAATACGAAACCAGGTACGCACGGCGCAAGACGGTCGAGAAGGTCGCGGAAGCGGTTCCGGAAGCGGGAGCAGAAGGGGCGCCAGCCAGTCCCGTTGTGGCAGCGCCGAACGCTCCGACGGCCACCACGGTTCCGCCTGCCTAGTCCGTGTTGGGAACGCGGTCCGGTCGTGGCGGCCGGGTCCGTGTTCTCCCTTTGTAAGCGAGAGCAGTCTTCAACAGTTTACTTAAGACAGAAAGCTATTTCTATGGCTGAAATCAATGCGGCCCTGGTGGCCAAGCTGCGCGGGATGACCGGCGCGGGGATGATGGAATGTAAGAAGGCCCTGACCGAGGCGAATGGCGACCTCAGCAAGGCGGTGGATATTCTGCGGAAGGCGGGAACGGTGACCGCCGGCAAGATTGCCGCGCGCGAGGCCCGGGAGGGCGTCATTACGCAGTACATAGCCCCGGGCGGCCGAGTCGGTTTGCTGGTGGAAGTGAACTGCCAGACGGATTTCGTCGCGCGCAACGAGATATTTCGCGGTTTTGCCGACGAAGTGGCCAAACGGCTCGCAGCCGATGCGAACGCAAACCTGGAAGCTGAACGCGAGGCGACAGTGGCGAAGATCCGCGAGAACATCAAGATCCCACGCCACGCGCGAATGGAAGTGGCCGGCAACGGCATGGTCGCCGCCTACATTCATACCGGTGCCAAGGTCGGTGTGCTGGTAGAAGTCGGCGCGGGCAAAGAGGAGACTGTGGCCAAGGACGATTTCAAGCAGCTTGTAAAGGACATCACGCTTCAGATTGCGGCCGGGCATCCCTATACGGTGTCACGCGAACAGGTGCCGGCAGATGTGCTCGCGAAGGAGAAAGAGATCGCGGCGGAACAGTTTAAGAACAAGCCGCCACAGGCCATTGCCAAGATCGTCGACGGCAAGCTGGAGAAGTTTTATCAATCCTACTGCTTGGTGGATCAGGGATTTGTGAAGAAGAACTCCGAAATCTCCGTCAAGGAGCACGTGGGTTCCGTCGCCAAGCAATTGGGTGACGAGATCACCATTCGCCGGTTCGTCCGGTTCCAGATTGGCGAGGCGGCAGCCTAGCCAGGAATTGAACAATTCAAGTAGCGGGCCTCCCTTCGCGCGCCCTGATTTGTTGGCTCTCTTGAGAATTCGTTATCGCGGCTAGCATAAGCCCGCGTGAACCTCAGGAGCGGGGTGCGTTTCCGATGGCAGCACCAGTTGCCATTTCGCAAAGCTGGACTCCGGTCGGCGTGCAACCTGCAGGACCATTTGGAATGAGCACCATGCAGAAATGTCCAGGGGGGCGCTGGAGATTGGCTGAAAGAACAGGCTTTACTAGGGGATGCTTAGCTGGTTAAAGTGGAGTTAAGCTCATTAGGGTGTATTGCGGATGAGTAAATTCACATTGAAATGCGCGGTCTGCCTGACTGTGCTGGTCTCTAGCCTGCACTGGCGCAGCGTCGCCGTTACATTTCAAGGCGCGCAGACCAATCAGGTGATTGACGGATTTGGGGTCAACATCAACTACCGAAGTTGGAACGGCAATGAGCTTCAGCCGGTAGTCGACGCGCTTATTGACCAGGCCGGAATGACGCACTTCCGTGTTGTTTACGAGCCCACCGACTGGGAGGCTGCCAACGATGATGCGGACCCGAATGTCTTTAATTGGTCCTATTACAACGGGATTTACAGCTCGACTGAGTTCATGCGGCTGTGGAATCTATTTGCTTACCTAAACTCCCGTGGCATCACCAATGGCGCCTTCTTCAACTTCATGGGCTGGGGGCCTGGCTGGATGACGAAACCCGATACGACCTCGGGTTCGCTGAAACCGGGGATGGAGTCAGAGTGGGCCGAGATGATCGCCTCGATGCTTGTCTATGCCCGTAACACGATGGGGCTGCAATTCAGCCTGGTCGCTCCGGATAATGAGCCGGATTTACTAACATACCCGGAGGGCATCCATATACCAACGGCGAGCCAATACGCCAACGCGCTGCACAAACTTGCGATCAGGTTGAATTCCGCCGGTATTGGTGACGTGGGATTTGTCGGCCCGGACGTCTCGGCGGGCGGCACAACCTACATGCCGGAGATGATGGCCGATCCGGTGATCATGGCAAAGCTGAAGCATTTTGGGGTGCACAGCTACAATTCGGGCGGCCAAGGCTCGTCCGGTGTGCGTTCCTACATTGCAAACTCGGCTTACGCCGATCGCACGTTTTGGCTTACGGAATTTGGCGTGATGTGCCAACCGTGTGAAGATGGAATAAGGGGTAACAACGATTGGAGCTATGCTCGTGGGACGGTGGAGTATCTGCTCGCTCACCTCTTGAATGGGGCATCTGGGAGCCAAGTGTGGGAGGGTTACGATAGCAGATACGCGCATGGCCCGGCATATAATGGTGTTAGCGGAACCAACAAGTGGAGTTATTGGGGGCTCATTGCAGTGGATAATCCCACTAATACGCCAAAGACCTATACTCCGCGCAAGCAGTTTTACACCCACGCCCAGGTAAGCAGGTGGGTGCGCCCCGGCGCCCAACGAATTAACGTGACCGGGGCGACTTCGCCCTTTTCACCATTGCTGGCGTTCAAGCATACGGCTTTGGATCAGCTGACCATTGTGGGCATCAACACCTCGGGTAGCGGTGCCACGTTGAAAGGCACGAATGCTTCATTGCTCGTTGTGCCGCACCTTGATCTTTACTACACCTCGGCCACGACGAATCTCGCCTGGGGCAGTCGTGTGCCGGTCACCAACGGCACGTTTAGCGCCACCATCCCTGCCAATTGCGTGTTCACACTGACCTATTCCAAGCCGTCGCCGGTGGTGGTGACAACCACCAACCTGCCTTCAGCGAAGGTGGGGGAGAACTACTCGTTTACTCTGAATGCCATCGGAGGAATTGCGCCATATCTGTGGGGCCTGGCCACAAATGTCTCCACGCCGGCCGGTTTGACGCTCGCTACCAATGGAGTGCTTTCGGGCGTGCCCTCCACGGCCGGACAGTTTGTCATTCCAGTGGTCGTGACCGATGCCGTCAGTGAGCAAGTCAGCCAGGAAGTGGGCCTGGGGATAGTGGAAGTGGTAGTTCTGACTCTGGACGCTCCCACGCAGACGGCTGCTGAAATTGAAAATGTGGGTTTCAGACTGACCTTCTCAGCGAACCTGCCCGGGACATATCTTATCCAGCGGGCGCCTGACTTCAGTGCCTGGGAAGAGGTTTCGGAAGTGGTGTACACGAACGGCGTGGTGCAATTGACGAATCGCATTGATGCCGGCACCAGCCGCCTGTATTACCGGGCAGCTCCTCCCAGCGCTGCCCAGTGAGAAATCCCGACGCACCGGGCTGTTGGGTAAGTTCAGGGGTTGCGGACTCGTGGTGGCAATTGCGCAAGCACCATTAGAAAAGGCGCTCCGCTCGAAGTGCGGGGATTACGTTCCCGACCTAAGCGCGCCGTGCGCAAAACGACTTGAGGTGAGAGCATTACGATTACTGCCAAGACCAAGATCAACGCAGAGCTGTTAATAGGCGCGGCCGTTCTTCTGCTGGCGACGGTAGCTGTGTATTGGCCGGCGGTTCGGGCGGGTTTCATCTGGGATGATGATGATATACTGACGGCGAATCCGCTGATCAGCTCGCCGGATGGGCTGCGCCTCATTTGGGGCGGCAGCAATTTTTACGACTATTGGCCCATGACGCTCACTTCCTTTTGGTGCGAGTGGCGGCTGTGGGGCCTCCATGCCACGGGATATCACGTTACAAATATCCTGCTGCATGCAGGGGCGGCGATCCTCCTCTGGCGCGTGCTCAGGCATTTGCGAATTCCCGCTGCTTGGCTGGCGATGCTGGTCTTCGCCATCCATCCCATCAATGTGCAGTCGGTCGCCTGGATTACCGAGCGCAAGAACACTCTGTCGCTGTTCTTCTTTGGTCTGGCATTGCTGGCTTACCTGCGCGCGGAGGTTCGGGCTGCCGATGTCCGCGGTTCGAAGTCCGACGCCAAAAGTCCTCAGCCCTCAATCCAGAACTCCCAGCGTCTCTGGTATGGGCTTTCGTTCGGCGCGTTTGTACTGGCGCTCCTGAGCAAGACTTCGGTGGTCGGGCTGCCCGTGGTTCTGCTGTTATCTGTCTGGTGGCTTCGCCGGCTGGACGGCAAGTCGCTCGCGATGCGGGACGTGTGGCGCACGGTCCCGTTCTTTGCCGTAGCGCTGGGGCTGGCGCTGGTGACGATCTGGTTTCAGTACCAACGCAGCATCAGTACCGACGTGGTCACGACCAGCGACTTCCGCGCGCGGTTGGTGAGCGCGGGCATGGCGGCGTGGTTCTACCTCGCGAGAATTGTGTTTCCCATTCATCCGACGTTCGTCTATCCGCGTTGGAACTTCTCACCTGATGTCGCGGTGAACTACCTCCCCGGAGTGGTGCTGCTGGGGCTATGGGGGAGCTGCTGGTGGTACCGAAACCGTTGGGGTCGGCCGTTCTTCTTCGCGTTGAGCTACTTCCTCGTGATGCTCTTTCCGGTGCTCGGATTCTTCAAGATTTACTTCCAGAAGTACTCCTTTGTGGCTGACCACTGGCTCTATCCGTCGATGATTGGGATTATCGCACTTATTGTCGGTAGCGGCGCGTGGGCGGTGCAAAGGCTCTCAACGGTGTCACGCGCTTTCCCGAGCGCGCGAGGGCGGACTCACTCCGGGGCCTCTGCGCGAAAACGCGGTGCCCCAGGGACAGCGCTTCCAGCTACCGCTCCCAGGACGCGGATGGCAAACGCAATTGGTGTGCTGGCGGCCGTTGCGGCAGTGGCGGTCTTGGCCCATTTAACTTGGGCGCAATGTGCGATCTACCAGGATGAGGAGACCCTTTGGCGCGCTACACTCAAGCGCAATCCGAAGTGCTGGATGGCCCATCATAACCTGGCCGGTTTGCTCGTTGCCCGGGGTCAGCAGGAGTTGTCCGACAGTGTCGGCGCGCCTGGCTTTTATGGCCCAAGCCCCGCCCTGGTCGAAAAGTTGGATGAAGCGCTGTTCCATGAAATGGCGGCGATTGCGTGGAAGCCGGACCACGCGGCAGCCGAGCACGGGGCGGGCCACATCCTCAGTTTGCTCAACAGGACGGACGAAGCCATTCCGCACTTTCGGCGGGCCATCCAACTGCAACCGGATATGGTGTCGGCGCTGGACTCGTTGGCCTTGATTCTGGCTACGCATGAGAACAGCAGCGTCCGCAATGGAGCCGAAGCCGTGCGTCTGGCCCGGAGCGCTGTCGCTTTGGCGGGCGAACAGGATCCGCGCCTTCTGGAAACCCTGGCGATTGCCAGTGCCGAGGCGGGTGATTTCCCCGCCGCCGTCCAGGCCGCGCAGAAGGCGCTGAACCTGGCGGTCGCTGCGGGTAACCGAGACCTGGCGGGGGAGCTGGCGGCGCAATTACGACTCTTCCAAGCCGGACGCACCATTCGCGGCCGCTAGCGAGAAAATTGGTCAATCCGGTCGGAGACCCGCCTGCGGGAATCCCGCCGCCTCCTGGATACCTCCCAGCAGGTGTTTGAGGAACATCGGTTCGGTAAAGCTGGCTTCAGTGTGCCCCAGCGCAGTGTACCAAATGTGGCCTTTGCCGGCCTGCTTGCACCAGGCAATCGGATGGTCCTCGCCCATTGTGCCGCCTTGATAGGTGGTTTCATCCAAGGTTGCCAGCACGCGAGCCTTGCCACGCGGGCTGGTGATGAAGTTGTACCATTCATCGGTGCGAACCCAATGCTTGGGCAACGGCGCGGTCGAAAGATGCTTCCGGTCCTCGACGTCGACAGTCGCCTGGACAATCGCCGAGTGGTTGGTGAACCGGGCGCAAAGTGCCTCGCCGTACCATGGCCAAGTGCCTTCCGTCGCCGCATCCCCGGCCACGGCGGCGTGGACCGCGGCCAGCCCGCCGCCCCGTTCGATAAAGTCCTTGAATGCCGCCTGCTGCTCCTCGTTCAGGATATCGCCGGATGTGCTGAGGAATATAACCACTTTATACCGGGCGAGATTCGTGCCGGTGAATGCGCCAGCATCCTCGGTCGCGTCCACGCGGAAACCGTGCTTGTCCCCGAGCTGTCTGATGGCGGCGATGCCATTGGTGATCGAGGCATGGCGGAACATCAGCGTCTTCGAGAACACCAGCGCGTGGAAATCGGGGCTCGGCGTCGGATCTTGTCCGGGTGCCAGGGCAACTGAAGCCAGCAACGCTATGCAGATGCCAAGCACATTCCTGGAAATTGTCATGGCCGTAGCATGGCGCGCCCCCACGGGCACTCAAGAATTTTCGCGCCTGAAGAGATTGCCTTACGGCTTGGCAGGCGGGAAACACTCTAATAGTCTCGCGGTCAGTTGCGGGACACGGCTCCGCCAGCGGAATCCGCAGAATGCGCGCCGTGTTCCAAAACACAGAAAGCCATGATTGCTCAAACCTGGACCAGCCGCCAGCGCGTGACGGCGGCGTTAAACCACAAGGAACCTGACCGTGTGCCCTACGACCTGGGAGGCACGATTCTCACCGGCATACATCATCGGGCCTATCGGCGGCTGCGGCAGCATCTCGGCCTGCCGGAAGCCGCCATCGAAATCGAGGACCCGATCCAGCAGCTCGCCCGGGTGCACGAGGATGTGAAGAAGAAGCTGCAGGTGGACGTGTGGGGCGTCAACCCTTCCAAACCGCGCGGCATCGGCGCGCTGCCCTGGAGCGAGGACGGCTACGACAAGCTGGTGGATGAATGGGGCATCGAGTGGTGGAAGCCGCAGGAAGGCGGCTTCTACTACGATATGCGGCGGCATCCGTTGGCTGAGATTGACACGCTGGAGGGCCTCGCGAAGTACCAGTTTCCCGACCCGCTCGACCCCGGCCGCTACGAAGGCATGGTCGCCCGCGCCAACGAGCTGATGAACAAGAAGCAGGTCGCCTACGTCCTCGGCCGCAACGCCCCCGGCGTCTTTGAGATTGCTCTTTGGATGCGCGGCTTCGAGAACTTCTACTGCGACATGGTTGCCAACCAGCCCTTCGCCGAGGCGCTGCTGGACATCATCATGGAAATCAAAATGAAGTATTGGGCCCGCGCGCTCGAATTACTGGGCCCGAACGTCATGATGATCTCCGAGGCCGACGACCTGGCCAGCCAGAACCGTTGCCTGGTCAGCCCGGAGCTGTACCGCAAGCTCATCAAGCCGCGGCATACCAAGCTCTTCGCCTTCATCAAGAAGCAAGCCCAGGTGCCCGTGCAGATTTTCTACCACTCCTGCGGCGCCATCACCGAGCTGCTCCCCGACCTGATTGAGTCGGGCATTGACATCCTCAACCCGGTGCAGGTGAGCGCCGCGGGCATGGACACCCGGGAGCTAAAAAGGAAGTTCGGCAAGGACCTCACCTTCTATGGCGGCGGCGTGGACACGCAGCACGTGCTGCCGCACGGCACGCCACAGCAAGTCCGCGACGAGGTCAAGCGCCGCGTAGACGACCTGGCCCCCGGCGGTGGCTTCATCTTCAACACCGTCCACAACATCCAGGCCGACGTCCCCCCCGAGAACATCGTGGCGATGTGGGAAACGGTCCGCGACTACGGCGTCTACGGACGGTAGCGGAAATCCGAAACCTACCGTCCCTTTCGCCAGAACGCTCATCCTCTCTAACGAGTAGCTGGCCGAGGACGTTGGTCACTTGAAGCAATCCTGCCTGGATTCGCAGGCAGAACATGACTACCCAGTCCCCAGAGGCAATTCGACACATCCGCCGGCCATCGGCGCCACGCTCAGGAACCAGGCAGAGAACGAAGCGATTCGACCCCACCATACCGGACAACCGGTTGAGGCCCACAAGGGAGCCTCACCGTATGCACACCGTATCCACACCGTATCCACACCGTGGATACAGCCTTGACATCGTCGTGGAGAATCAGCGTAAAACACTGTCTTTGCCTCACTTACGCGCATGAAGCGGCTAAAGATCGTTCTGGAGCCCAAATCTTCCGTAAGTGCCTAAAAATATGATAGTTCTGGAAAATAGGCTCCACTCGGCCTTGCATCATCAACAAGCGCCCATCCAGTCCAAGCGAGGCAAATCGAACAACCGACCTGCCGGCGTCACCAATGTGGTTGTGTGCCAATATGGCACGTAGTGGAGCAAAGAACAAAGGCCTCGCAAACTACCTTGCCCGCCAGATTCCGACCACCTGTTGCGTTTGGCATTCGGGGCGCAAACCCATTGACGCCCGCGCTCTTGGCTGAGAGAGTGGCGCCCATGCCAGTTGATGCCGCGCCTGCTGCCCGGCCGTCGCCGACGGTTCGCACCAACCTTTCCTACCTGATCCCCATCTGCCTGGTCGCCACGCTTGGCGGGCTGCTCTTTGGCTACGACACCGGCGTTATCTCCGGAGCCATTGAATTCCTGACGGCGCGTTTCGCGCTCGACGTGGTGATGAAGGGTTGGGCCTCCGGCTGCGTGCTGATCGGCTGCGCGACGGGCGTGCTCATCGTCGGGCCCATTTCAGATCGTTTCGGGCGCAAGAAAGCCCTGCTGCTCGCGGCGGCGCTCTTCCTGGCTTCCGCCGTCGGAACCGCGCTGCCGCGCGACATCTGGACCTTCATCCTGTTCCGTTGGCTGGGCGGCATCGGCATCGGCATCGCCTCCATGTCCACGCCCATGTATATCGCCGAGATCGCCCCGGCGCACTTGCGCGGACGCCTCGTGTCCGTGAATCAGATCGCCATCGTCGGGGGCATTCTTGTCGTCTATTTCGTCAACTACTTCATCGCCCGCTCCGGCAACCAGGCCTGGAACGAGGCGGTCGGCTGGCGCTGGATGTTCGCCAGCGGGATCCTCCCCTCGGTTGCCTTCGGCCTATTGCTGCTGGGCATTCCCGAAAGCCCGCGCTGGCTCGTTGAGATGGGCCGCGCCCCGGAAGCCGAGACAATCCTCACCAAAATCGCCGGTGCGGACTTTGCCCGGACCGAACTCGCGAGCATCCGCGAGGCACTGTCCACCGCAAGGGGCAATTGGGCCGAGCTCTTCTCGCGCGCCCTGCGGCTGCCGTTGATCGTGGGCATTCTCCTGGCCATCCTGCAGCAAGTCACGGGCATCAATGTCTTCCTTTACTTCGGCACCACTATCTTCAAGAACATGAGCGCCTCGACCGGCGTAGATGCCGGGATGCTCCAGCAAATCGTTATTGGCGGCGCCAGCGCGCTATCCACCGTGGTGGCCATCGCCACTGTGGACAAATGGGGGCGCAAACCGCTCATGTTCCTCGGCGCGACGGGCATGGGCACCAGCCTGCTGGCGATGGGCCTGATGGCCCAGAATATCGCCGACCCGTCCACTGTCAGCGGCTGGATGCTCTTCTTCATCATCATCTACGTCGTCTGCTTCGGGCTCTCGGTCGGCCCGGTGACATGGGTGATCCTATCGGAGATTTACCCCACGGCCATCCGCGGACGCGCCTTGGGCCTGGCCACCTTCTTCCTGTGGATGGCCGACTACGCCGTCACGCAGACCTTCCCGATGATGGACGCCAAAGACTCCTGGTTCGTGCAGCGCTTCAACCACGCCTTCCCGTTCTACGTCTATGCCCTCTTCTGCGTGGCGCTCATTGTCGTCCTCTGGCGCCTGGTGCCCGAAACCAAAGGCCGCTCCCTGGAGGAAATCGAGCGAAGCTGGGCCGCCAAATCCGCAATTCGCCGTTGACTCGAATTGCCGCCCCCGTTTAGTCTGCCTGCCAACGTCTGCAAATCGTATCGAAAGGACTGCTATGCCGGACCTGAAAAAACTTTATGACTCGGTGGTGAGCGGCGACGCCAAGGCCACCCAGGCAATCACCAAAGAAGCCCTGGACGCAGGGGTTGACCCGCTCACGCTGGTCAACGAACACATGGTTCCCGCCATGGACGAAGTGGGCCGCCGCTTCGAGGCCAATGAGTATTTCGTCCCCGAATTACTCATCTCCGCCCGCGCGATGAAGGCCTCCCTCGAACTCATCCGCCCGCTTCTCATCGCCCGCGGCGACAAACCGGTCGGCCGCGTCGCCATCGGCACCGTCAAAGGCGATCTGCACGACATCGGCAAGAACCTTGTCGCCTCGCTGCTCGAAGGCGGCGGCTTCGAGGTGATTGACTTGGGCGTCAACGTGCCTCCGGAGAGGTTCATTGAGACGGTCAACGAGAAGCAGGCCAATATCATCGCCATGTCCGCCCTGCTTACCACCACCATGCCGTCCATGAAGACCACCATTGACGCCCTCAAACAGGCAGGCGTGCGCGACAAGGTCAAAGTCCTCATCGGCGGCGCCCCCATCACCCAGAAATACGCCGAGGAAATCGGCGCGGACGGCTACAGCGAAAACGCCGTCGGTGCCGTGGCCCTGGCCAAGAAGGTTGTGGCGCCGGCATAAAGCGCGCGGCCTAGCCGCCTTACCGGCGATGCACCCGCTCATCCAGGAACTCGTCTCCCGCGGGCCGGTGATTACCGACGGCGCATGGGGCACCGAGTTGCAGGCGCGCGGACTCGGCGTGGGTGACTTCCCGGATATCTGGAACCTCACGCATGCCGACCGCGTCGGTGAGGTTGCGTCGGCTTACGTCGCCGCTGGCAGCCAGGTCATCCTCACCAACACCTTCGGCGCCAACCGCATCCGTCTCAGCGAACAGTCTGCGGCAGACCGCGCGGGCGAGATCAACGCCCGGGGAGTGGAGATTTCCCTCAAGGCGGCAGCCGGCAAGGCCCGCGTATTCGCCTCCCTCGGGCCGACCGGCAAGCTGCTCGCGAACGGCGATGTGACCGAGGGCGAACTGCGCGCCGCGTTCGGCGAGCAGGCGCGGGCGCTGGCGCAGGCCGGAGCCTATGCCCTGCTGGTCGAGACCATGTCGGACCTCGAGGAAGCCAGGATCGCTGTGGGCGCTGCGCGCGAAACCGGCTTGCCCGTCGTCGCCTGCATGGTGTTCGACAGCGGCAAAGACAAGGACCGCACCATGATGGGCATCACCCCGGAGCAAGCCGCCAAGGCGCTCACCGAAGCCGGCGCGGACGTTATCGGGGCCAACTGCGGCCAGGGAATCGCCGGCTTTATTACGATCTGCCAGCGCCTCCACGCCGCGACTGACCGGCCGATTTGGATGAAACCTAACGCCGGCCTCCCCATCATGGTAGCTGGCCGCGCACGCTACACTACGACACCCACGGATTTTGCCGGTTATATCCCGGCACTGATCAAAGCGGGCGCCAGCTTCCTAGGCGGCTGCTGCGGCACTCGACCCGATTTCATCGCCGCCATCCGCCACTCCTCCAGGTAGGGACGCCTCGCCGAGGCGTCCGAGTCCCACGCCTATGACAAGTCGAGAAAGAGTCCTCGCACACTTGACCGGCCAGCCCGTTGACCGCCTGCCGTGCATGCCCATCACCATGATGTTCGCCTGCGCGCAGATCGGCGCCCGCTACCGCGATTACTGCACCGACTACCGCACCCTGGTCGAAGGCCAGATCCGCACCGCCGAAGCATTTGGCTTCGACTACGTCAACACCATGTCCGACCCGGCCCGGGAGGCGGCCGATTGCGGCGCGACGGTGGAGTACTTTGACCACCAGCCCGTCGCCATTGTGGAGGACCAGGCCCTCCTGGCCGACAAAGCGAAACTCGCCTCCCTCAAAATCCCCGACCCGCTCAGCGGCGGCCGCATGCACAATGGCATCAAGGCCCTGGCGCTTTATAAAGAGCGTGTCGGCAAGGACATGATTATTGAGGGCTGGATCGAAGGCCCCATCGCCGAAGCCGCCGACCTGCGCGGCATCAATACCGTGATGCTGGACTTCTTTGACGACCCGGCCTTCGTGCGCGACTTGTTCGACTTCGTCATCGAGATGGAGCTGCGCTTCGCCGGCGAGCAGATCAAAGCCGGCGCGGATATCATCGGCGTCGGCGACGCCGCCGCCTCGCTCGTCGGCCCTGAAATCTACGACGAGTTTGTCTGGCCCTTTGAGAAGAAGCTCGTGGACGGCATCCACGCCCTGGGCGGGAAGGTGCGCCTGCACATCTGCGGCAACACCCGCCGCATTCTCGAAGGCATGGGCAGGCTCGGCTGCGACATCGTGGACCTGGACTCCCTGGCTCCGATCTCCGAAGCGCGCCAGAAGATGGGCCCGGACAGCGTCCTGCTCGGAAACCTGAATCCTGTGGCCATCTTGCGCAATGGCGACCCGGCGGGCGTCACTGCCGCCATCGCCGAATGCCACTGCCAGGCTGGCCCCCGCTTCATCGTCGGTGCCGGCTGCGAAGTCCCTCGCGACACTCCCGCCGGGAACCTCCGCGCCCTCTGCGCCTACGCCCACAGTCACCCACCTGCGAGAACGCCAGTGGTCTGACGCAAAGCAGAACACTGATCCGAACGACAAACGCAATCCCAAACCTCGAGCCGTGGAAGGTTTGCGGATTGGGTTCGTGATTAGCAAGTGACTTTAGCTACGGCAGTGGAAAAGGCTTGGTTTGTGCATCCAGATAGCGCATAAACTTGTGTGCTGGTGTAACAGGTTTAGACCTGGGTTACGCGGCATTGCATGAAAACAGTCCGGCCATTCCTTCGCAGGTTGCTCTCCATTGCGGTTTTCCTCACAGGCGTCGGCGTCGCCTGCACCGTGGCAGCGGCGGCGACCGTCAATGCCACTTGGAACTCCGCCGCCGATGTGCCGGTCACGGCCACCGGTTATACGGCCACGGGTCATACAATAAACCTCACGCTCAACTTCGCCCCCGCCACCGGCACGGACTTGATGGTCGTGAATAACACGTGGCCGGGGTTTATCAATGGGGCGTTCAACAACCTCACCAATCGGCAGGCAGTGGTATTGGGATATGGAGCCACACAGTTCAAGTTCGTGGCTAACTATTACGGCGGCACCGGCAATGACCTCGTGCTGGTCTGGACCGGCAACCGCGCGTTTGCCTGGGGCAAAAACAATATGGGCCAGCTCGGCGACAACAGCCAGACCCAGCGCCAATTGCCCGTGCCCGTGACGGCAACTGGAGTGTTGGAGGGCAAGACCCTGATCGCCTTGGCGGCGGGCGGCTCGCATAGCCTGGCGTTATGTTCCGATGGCACGGTGGCTGCCTGGGGCGACAACACCTACGGCCAGCTCGGTGATGACAGCAAGAAGAGTCGCTTTGTGCCGGTAGCCGTCAGCACGGCGGCGGGCGTTTCGGCGCTTTCGGGCAAGGTGGTGGTGGGGATATCCGCAGGCCTCGAGCACAGCCTGGCATTGTGCTCAGATGGCACGGTGGCGGCCTGGGGCCGCAACCACTACGGTCAACTCGGCGATAACACCATCTTTACGCGCCAGGTCCCAGTAGCGGTAAACACGAACTCTGGTTCGGCGCTCCACGGCCAGTCGGCTGTGATTGTCGTGGCAGGCTGGCAGCACAGCCTGGCGCTGCGCTGGAACGGCACGGTGGTCGCCTGGGGACGCAACGTGGAGGGTCAGCTCGGTGATAACACGGGTGGTCACACTGAGGCGCAGCGAAGTTCGCCGGTGGCGGTGAACACAACGCCGATCCTCTCGGTGCTGGCAAGCAAGATGGTAGTCGGTGTCGCGGCGGGCTTTAGCCACAGTCTGGCCCTGTGCTCCGACGGCACCGTGGCCGCCTGGGGGCACAACAGCTATGGCCAGCTGGGAGATTACAGCATTAGCACCCGCCTAGTGCCGGTGGCGGTGAACACCGACCCGTTCTACTCGGCACTGCACGGCAAGTTCGTGACGGCCATTGCGGCGGGAGGGTTCCAGAGCCTGGCCGCGTGTTCGGATGGCACTGTGGCTTCCTGGGGCAGAAACGTCTCGGGCGAACTCGGTGATACCACCACCACGAGCAGAATGATGCCGGTGGCGGTAAGCACCGCCGGGGGTATCTCGGCGCTGGCTGGCAAGACTGTGCTGGCCACCGCGACAGGCTATTACCACAGCTTGGCGTTCTGTTCGGACGGCACGGTTGCTGCCTGGGGCACTAACGTCAACGGCCAGCTCGGCGACAACTCCACCACCTCGCGTGTTATCCCCGTGGAGGCAGACACCGTATCCCTGGCCGACGGCGAGCGTTTCGCTGGTGTGACCAGCAGTTCAGCGGCCCACCACACGTTGGCACTGGTGGCCGCTCCGCCCGCTCCCCCGATCGCACTGACGGATGCCAGCATACTGGCCAATGGCTCATTTCAGTTAGCCTTCACCGGCGCGCCAGGGGAGCCCTTCACTGTGCTTGCTGCCACGAACCCCGCCCTGCCGCTGAACAACTGGACCGCGCTCACCGGCCTGACGGAAGTCTCCCCTGGCCAGTACCAATTCACCGATTCGCAGGCTGCCGGCATCCTCCAGCGTTTCTACCGCATGCGTTCGCCGTAGGGAGGGTTGGATGAAGCACGCAGAATGCGGAAAAGGGGATCGGAGAGCGGAGTGTTGATTGCCGATCTGGAGAGGAGGTGGTGGCGCAGGATGACCAACCCGCCGTCCGAAAATCGCGGGAGGCTACCTGTCCGAGCAGGGCGTGCAGATCAGGCGGGATGTCCTTCGACGTCATGCTTGCCATACAGCAAGGGCTTTGCGCAATAGCCTGCGCGTGTCTAACTCCCCAATGAAGCATGGAATTTTGCACTCGCAGTCTGGTGGCGGCTGGTGAAGTATTTTTGCGCATGAAGCTGAAGGCGTTGCTGGTCTGTGGCTGTAGTTGTCTGGCTGCCGGTCTGATGGCCGGGCAGACGAACTCCGCTTCGGCTGCCGGCGCGGAGTCGGGCGGCGGTTTGCTGGAACGGTTCCGAGCGGGGCCGATGGCGGGGGTGGAGGAGATCCTCTTCGCCGCGCGCAAAGTTAACGAAAGCGACGGCCATTGGTACGCCAACTTTGGCTATTACGCTTACGACCCCGAGCGCAAGGCGTGGCGTGAAGGTACCCGGCTCTATCGTTGGAACGTGGCCACGGGCCAGCTCACCACCCTGCTCGATGACCCCCGTGGCGGAGTGCGCGATCCGCAGGTGCATTACAATGGGGAGAAGGTGCTTTTCAGCTATCGCAAGGGCGGCACGGAGCATTATCTCCTCTACGAGATCAACGCCGATGGCACGGGTTTGCGCCAGCTCACGGACGGGCCCTATGACGACATCGAGCCCACTTACCTGCCCGACGGCGACATCATCTTCGTCTCCACTCGGTGCAATCGCTGGGTCAACTGCTGGCTCACCCAGGTGGCAGTTCTTTACCGCTGTGACGCCCATGGCCAGAACATCCGGTCCCTCTCCAGCAACAACGACCACGACAATACGCCATGGCCGATGCCCGACGGCCGGGTTCTTTACACGCGCTGGGAGTATGTGGATCGCAGCCAGGTCCACTACCACCATCTCTGGGTCGCCAATCCCGACGGCACCGGCCAGATGAATTGGTTTGGCAATCTTCACCCGGGCATCGTGATGATTGACGCCAAGCCGATCCCCGGTTCGCACAAGGTGGTTGCCAGCTTTTCCCCCGGCCACGGCATCATCGAACACGCGGGCGAAATCACCGTCGTGGATCCCGCCGCCGGTCCTGACGCCAGGTCTTTTGCCCGGCCGGTCAGCAAGGGCAATCGGTTTCGAGATCCGTGGGCTTTCTCGGAGAGCTGCTTCATGGCCGCGGTTGAGGCGACGCTCGTCATCTTGGACGACACTGGCGCGCAGCAGACGATCTTCAATCTGCCTCAGGCCGACCTAGATGCGGGCCTGGAATTGCACGAACCTCGCCCGCTCCAGGCTCGGCCTCGCGAACCGGTCATTCCCACTCGTTCCAGGCCGGGCGTTCCCACTGGACGGCTGGTGCTGGCGGACATCTACACGGGCCGGAACATGGCGGGCGTCCAGCGGGGTGAGATCAAGAAACTGCTCGTGCTCGAATCCCTGCCCATGCCGATTCATTACACCGGTGGCATGGAGCCGATCAGCTACGGGGGCACCTTTACGCTCGAACGCATTGTCGGCACCGTGCCGGTCGAGGCGGATGGCTCCGCGTGCTTCGAGTTGCCCGCGCTGCGCAGTTTCTTCTTCGTCGCGCTGGATGAGAACGACTTTGCGGTCAAACGCATGCAGAGCTTCCTGACCCTCCAGCCCGGCGAGACGAGCAGTTGCGTCGGCTGCCACGAGCAGCGCACCCAAACGCCTCACCACACCGCCAGCCAGCTCGCTGCGCTGCGCCGCGCGCCGAGCCGGATCGAGCCCATCGCCGATGTGCCGGACGTGATTGATTTCCCGCGCGACATTCAGCCCGTGCTTGACGCGCTCTGCGTGGGTTGCCACGGCTACGAGAAGACTCCGGCGGGTGGCCCGCGCGCCGGCAAGCTCATTCTCGCCGGTGATCACGGCCCGCTTTACAGCCACAGCTACTACATGCTGACCATCGCCCGGTTGGTCTCCGACGGCCGCAACAAACCCCGCAGCAACTACGCGCCACGCACCTTGGGCTCTTCGGCCAGCCGGCTGCTGGCCCGGCTCGACGGCACCCATCACGGCGTCCAGGCCACCCCGCGCCAAAAGAAGCTGTTGCGCCTATGGATTGACAGCGGCGCGGCCTATCCCGGCACCTACGCGGCGCTGGGCTGCGGAATGATCGGCAATTACTTGCAGAACCAGCAGATCAACACCGGCCACGATTGGCCTGCCGCACAAGCCGCGGCCGGGGTGATCGAGCAGCGTTGCGCCGCATGCCATGCGCAGCCCGCCCGGCTCCTGCCGCGCAGCCTGGGCGACGAGCGCGGGGTGTCCTTCTGGGAGCCCAGCCTGGACGACCCGCGCCTGCTCACCAGCCGCCACATCGTCTTCAACCTCTCCCGTCCGGAGCGGTCCGTCATTCTCCTGGCGCCGCTTGCCGAGTCGGCTGGGGGCTGGGGCCTTTGCCGCGACGCGGAGACGCGCAGCCCCCGGACGGTGTTTGCCGACACGGCCGATCCCGGCTACCAGGCGCTGCTGGCCCTGTGCGTCGCCGGGAAGGAAGCCCTGGCCCATGACACCGGCCGTTTCGATATGCCCGGGTTTAGGCCTCGCGCCGACTGGGTCCGCGAGATGAAGCGCTATGGCGTATTGCCTTTGGACCTCGACGCCGACGTCCGAGTTGATTGCTACGCGGCCGAGCAGAAGTACTGGGAATCGCTCTGGTACCGACCACCCGGTCTCTGAGCCGAAGCGAATCAACCCGATTTGCGCGTGTTCCAGATTCAACCACGAGTCTTGAGCGGATAAAGTCCGGGGCAACAGCCCATTGTCTGACAGAAAGCCTGGCTGAAATGGCTGAGGCTGGAATAACCCACTTCCAGTGCTGCCTCGGTGACATTGTATCTGCCGGTCCGCAGTAACTCCGCGGCCCGCTCCATGCGCAGCTTGCGCAAATACTGAGGGATGGTCATCCCCATCTCAGTCGAGAATGTCCGGCTCAGATAGAATGGGCTGCAACCGACTTGCCGTCCGATTTCCTCAAGACTGGGTGGTTCCGCCAGATGGGCGCCCAGCAGTGCGATTACCCGATCCACCCGCTCTCGCGCCACGCGTTTTTGGCGGTCGCACAGCAGTTCATCCTCGCCGCGTAGTTCGAAGAAGAACTCACTCATCAGCGCCAGCATGCGGCTCTGATACCACAAAGAACGTGCGCAATCAGGGCAGGGAGGCTGCCGCAGTCGCGCCAAGTCCTGTTCCTGGCTCGCGCTGAGCCGTTGCACGGCGCTCAGGCCAGGCTGGCGGCCGCGCTCTGCCAGGAAGCGTTCGACCGCGGGATGCAGCGCCCCGTCGAAACCGGCCAGGCGCTCGCGCAGAAATGTGGCGGAAAACACGATAGTGACAAAGCGATGCCGCTGGCCAGGCAGCCGCCAAGCCCGGAGCCCGGCCCTGCCTGGCAGGTAAAATCCCGCAGTCAGAGGTTGGAAGTCCGCCCGATTGTCGCCGCAACAGACCGAACCTCCACCGGTCAAATTCAGGCAAAGCTCGAGGCTCTCCGAATGAAATCTGTGGCCCCAATCAAAAGCGGTCCCCGATTCAAAGTCATGCCACTCAACAGTTACGCCCGCCTGGCGCGTTCCGCCATAAAGGAGCTTCGTCCTGCCGTCGGCCCGCCGGCACAAAGGCTGAGCTTGGGCGGTTAGCTTCGAAGGCGTCCTGTCTTCCCAACGGTTTTGTTTGTCCCAGTCCAACTGTCGTGACTGATGCGCCATAACGAACAGGGAAGGATAGTATTGCGACTGAGTCTCATGTGCAAGTAGTAATCGCGTCGAACTTCCAGGCCTTCCAGCCCAGCTCTACTCGCCATCACGGCAATGGCGCCATCGCGTCGCGGGTGCCTATAAACTGGATACTCAGGAATATGGGAGTTTTCTAACACCCAAGTAACCTAATTCAAAGAGCTGCGTCGCAACCTGGGAGAATTCCGTTCTGCGTTGAGTTTGACTTAAGTCAACAAACGAGCCGGTTCTGCAACCAGCCGACAACTCATCGCAAGCCACCGATAGCAGAGAGGTTGATGGCAAGTATATGTTGAAGGTGTATGAAAGAACTGTCGCTCATTGCTCCGTGCGAGATCAAAGCCGCGGAACTTACTGACAATACCAAGAAGAACTGCGCCGTTTGCGCTTCCGATTCCGAAACCCAAGGTCCGCCGCGGGACCATACGCACAAGATGCCTGGCCATTGGTTGCTGGCCCAAATGGGCAAACGTGTGTTGCGGCCCGGCGGATTGGAATTGACCCGCGTTATGCTGGAACGGCTAAACATCCAACCGCGCGACGCAGTGGTGGAATTCGCCCCAGGTCTTGGCGTCACGGCGAAAATGACATTGACCCGGCAACCGGCCAGTTACATCGCCGTCGAACGCGACGAAGCCGCCGCGGCCGAGGTTCAAGCGTATCTCACCGGTCCACGCCAGCGTTGTCAGTCAGGCAGCGCGGAACAGACAGGATTACCAGACCATTCCGCTACGGTGGTCTATGGCGAAGCCATGCTGACGATGCAAGGGCCGGAGCAAAAGCGCCGGATTGTGGGCGAGGCCTTCCGATTGCTCAAGCCCGGCGGACGTTACGGCATCCATGAGTTAAGCCTTACGCCCGACGACCTGCCGCAAGCGGTGCAGGAAGACATCAGCCGCGAGATGTCGCGAAATATCCACGTCGGCGCGCGCCCGCTGTCGGCGCGTGAATGGCGCGAGTTGCTCAGGGGCGCGGGCTTCAAGATTGAATCCGAGGCTACCGCGCCGATGCACCTGCTCGAACCGCGCCGGATGGTGCAGGATGAGGGGTGGTGGCGCGCGCTACGGTTCGTGTTTAACACCATGCGCGCGGCCGAGGCCCGCCGGCGCGTACTGTCCATGCGCCGGATGTTCCGCAAACACCGTCGGCATCTGGCCGCCATCTGTTTCATCGTCCTCAAACCCTGAACCAATGCATAGGAACCATTGGTCCATTATGAGCATTAGACCTTTCGCCTCCATCCTCACGGGACTCTGGCTATCGACACTGCTTATGGCCTCGCCGGCGCGGGGGGCGTCACTCAGTTTCCAGCTCCTGACATGGAATGACGCCCAAGCGACTGCGGAACTGCCTTCCGCCGCGGGGCGAAAGCCGTCCGCCACGATGCCGACAGCGGGCGACTGGCTGGTGTTCACCGACGACGACGTGCTGCTGGCGGCGGGGAACAACCCCGCCGGCGCGGTGAGCCACAATCTCGTGGATATCACCGGCTTGGGTGGCGTGGGCTACAATCTCGCGCCGTCGCTCTCGGGCGTGTTAACAATGCAGCTGGAGTCCATAGGAGGCTCGAATTGGTCGGCGAGCGTGACCGCGCTGGCCTACACGGGTCATGCCAATGTCATGCAGGCGATGAACCAGCTCTTGGTGACGCCCGGCAGCCCGGCAACTGTCAACAGCATCTTTAACGTGGATGGAGTGGGCAACTCCGGCCAATGGACGGCTAGTGCCGCGAACAACTGGGCGATTCAGTACACGTTGGACTTCTATCTGGCAACCACCGCCGACGGCGATCCCAGTCCTGAGGACATTGACGCGACGTTCAATGACCGCACGCAGACCGGTTTCCTGATTCCAGTGAGCCAGCTAACGACGAACGGTCTGGTTGGGGTTACCCTCGATGATCCGCTGGGATGGCATGCCGGAGACTTCGAGCAATACCTGCGGGAGCAAATTGCGCCGCGTTTGCCTGCCAATGCGACCTATTTGCTCGTCACGCAAATGGGTAAATCCCAACCCGGCTACGCGGAAGTCGGTCTGCCCATCACCACCAACACGCTGGTCGGCAACACTACCATTGCGTTCACTACGCAAACGTTCGCTTCCGCGCCGCCAGGGCTCTCGCTGCGGTTTACAAACGGACTGCCAGTTCTCCATTTTGGCGGGAGTGTGGGTCAGGGCTATGAGATCCTGCGCTGCGAGAACCTGGTGGACTGGCAGACCATCTCGTATCCGGCGCTGACCTCGCCCGAGGCCGGGGTGCTGGAATGGACCGATTCTAATCCCGCGACGGAACGGCAATTCTACCGTGTGCGGCTGTTGACTCCATGAACATCCACACCCGCCAACGCGGTGGGTTCACGCTCGTTGAACTCCTCATCGTCATCGGCATCATCGCCATTCTGGCGGGGATGCTGCTGCCCGCGTTGGCGGGGGCCAAAGGCAAGGCCCGCCAGACTCAGTGTCGGAGCAACCTGCGGCAAGTCGTTGTTGCCATGTTCCTGTATGCGGACGATCATGCGGCGCGGATGCCCGTGGCCGCTCCACATGAATTGGGCGGCCCGCAAGGTATCGTCCCGGCATCCGACCCGTGGCTGCCCGCGCGGATGTTCGGCGGATCGCTGCGAGCGGAAGATCGCCCGTTGAAAGAGTATCTTGGCTCACGCGAAGTGTTTTGCTCCCCAGCCGACAAAGGCGAGCCGTTGTGGTGGTTTGACACGAAGGACTATCAGGCCAGCTCCTCCTGCTACGAACTCTACGGCAGCAGTTACTTCTACGCGTCGGGGTACAATCGTATTGGCGGCGTTGTGGCGCCGATGGGCATCGCGAAGTTCGTCGGCGTGGAATTCTCATTCGCTGAGTTTGCATCCCGCCCGCTGGGGTTGGGCAAGTCTTTGACCACGGATCATTACCGCCAGCCCTCGAAGAAGGTGGTTATTGGCAGCATCCCGATTCATCGCACTATGAGCGGCGTGGTGGCCATCAGTCGTCGCGCCCAATGGTATAAACCCGACCCAGAGCGGCTGTGGGCCAACGCCGCGTATCTGGACGGCCACGCGGAATTCGTCAGGGTGTTCGCTTACGACACGCAGTACGGTGGCGTGATGACGCAGCCAAGTGAGGTCAACCCTTACTACTGATTCGCCATGATGAAGAAGTGGGCCGCGACAATTGTCTTGCTGGCTGCCGCTGGCGTATGGGGTTGGCAGCTCTTGCCGGGAGGCGCGCCCTCGGAATCGGAACTGCGCCAGACCGGTGGAATAACCGCCGAGGTAATGACCACGCGGGCCAGACCGCAAGGGGTGGAAGTTTCGTGCCGTGTGAGCAACGCGACGGCGCGCGTCGCCTCACAGGTCGTGTTGCGGGTGGCGTTGGTTGATGCTCAGGGACAGACGCTGGCAGTCAACCCGCTGGCGGGCGTGTCGGAGGTTGTCGCAAGCCACGCACGGGAGGCGCGCTTTATGGTTCGGTTCAGCGGACCAGGGACTGATGCCCGCGCCCAAGTCGAAGTCTCTCTGGTCCGTTGGCGCGAGTAGGTCGGCAGGTGGCTCACGGACCGCGGTCATCGTGTTCAGACGTCCTTCCTCCTGGCACAAGAGCGTGATGATTACTCCGCAACGACCGTTGCCGACGCTCCTATACGGCCTTTCTCTGAGTGCCAACCAAATGCCCCGCGGGAGCAGCGAGGCATCCCAGTTCAAACTTTTCAATCCACCGGTCGTGACTTAGCTTGCGAGACAGGTCCTGCCGAATATGCCGAGTGTTTATATCAAGACCTACGGGTGCCAGATGAACGAGCGCGACAGCGAAGCCGTCGCGGCGCAGCTCCTGGCGAAGGGCTATTGCCTCGCTTCATTCGAAGCTGCCGCTGATATTATTTTGCTCAACACATGCAGCGTGCGGGACCAGGCGGAGCAAAAGGCGCTCCGTAAAATGGAGAATATTGCAGCCGAGGCCCGTCGCCGCCGGCCCAATGTGGTGCTGGGCTTCATGGGCTGTGTTGCCCAAAGCCGGGGACAGGAGCTGATTGACCGGCTGCCCGACGTGGACTTGGTGGTGGGCACGCAGAAGCTCCATCGGACCGGGGAGTACTTGGATGAGATTCTCTCGGGCCGGCGCGACAAGGTTGTTGAGATTGCGACAGAGCAGGGGAGTGAAAGCGCGATTCGGGAGCACCTGCTTGACGGTAACGCCAGGAAGTCGGTAGCGGCGTTTGTGAGCATCATGCAAGGCTGCAACCAGTATTGCACGTTCTGCATTGTGCCCTACACCCGCGGTGAGGAGCGCAGCCGCGCGATCCCCGACATCGCCGCAGAATGCCGCCAACTCGTCGCGCAGGGCGTCAAGGAAATCACCCTCCTGGGCCAGATCGTTACCAGCTACGGCCGCGGTGATATCTCCGTGCGCGACGGCAAATCCCCCTTCGTGCAGCTCCTCGAAGCCGTTAACGACATTGACGGCCTCGAACGCATCCGCTTCACCTCGCCCCACCCCAAGGGCTACGGTGACGACCTCGTTGACGCTTACGGCCGCCTGCCCAAGCTCGCCGAAAGTGCCCACATCCCCGTCCAAAGCGGCAGCGACCGCGTCCTCAAGCTCATGCATCGCGGTTACACCCGCCAGCGATTCCTGGCCATTATTGACAAGCTTCGTCGAGTGCAGCCCGGCATCGGCCTGAGCACCGACTTCATCGCCGGTTTCCCCGGCGAGACCGAGGAGGACTTTGCCCAAACGCTTTCCCTTGTGCGCGAAGTCGGTTTCGACCAGGCCTTCGTCTTCAAGTATTCGGCGCGCCGCGATACACCCGCTGCCAACATGCCCGGGCAGGTGAGCCAGGCGGTCAGGGAAGAGCGGAATCAACGGCTGCTGGAGGTGGTGAACGAGCTGGGCGCGCGGCAGCATCAGGGATTCGTCGGCAGGCGGGTGCAGATTCTGGCAGAGGGCCCAAGCAAGAAGAATCCCGCGCGGATGACCGGGCGGACCCGCTGCAACAAGATTGTGATATTCAACGGCTCACCGCGCCATCTCGGGCAGCTTGTGGACGTAAACGTCGCTCGCGCCGGCACGTTCACGCTATACGGGGAAGTCAACGAGGGCCGATGTTGATGCTGTCGGGTTGTTCATCCACAAATGCAATCAGACCCAAAGAAACCGGCTTGGTGCTATCCGACAGCTTCATGGAGGCGCGCCAGGGATTGGGCAGCCGGTAGTGCCAGATGGAGGCGCTTCCTGGACTAACTCTGCTTGGCTTTACGGCGCGATAGGCATTACCCTCGATGAAGCTTCGCAATCAGCGGGCGCCAAACATCCCGGCTTGCGTCGCTCGCGGCTATCTCCCATCCTCCAGCTGCATTTGCTAAGATGACCTTGAAGCTTTCAACCCTGAGCATTCTACTCGGACTGGGCATGGGATTGCCGCAGATCTACGGCATCGTCAAGCCGGCGGCTTTTGCCGGGGCGGTCCGCAAGTTTCCCCGTTCCCTGCCTTGGGGTATTGCGCTCATGGCGCTCGGCACGGTCTGGTTCCTTTGGAACTTGAGCCAGGAGTCCATCGCGGATTTCGCCAGCTACAAGGAATGGCTGTTCGCAGGATTTGCCGGCGTGGGGCTGGGCACATGCATTTTCGTGCAGGATTTTCTGGCCGTGCGAGGCCTGGCGGTAGTGCTGCTGCTGCTGGCCAAGCTGATGGTGGATACCGGCCGTCCCGCGCTGGCGCAGACGCACTGGGTGCTGGTAATCCAGACCTGGGCGTATGTGCTGGTATTCGCCGGCATCTGGTTCACCATCTCGCCTTGGCGATTGCGCAATCTCCTGGCTTGGGGCACCGCGAATGAGACGCGTATCAAGGTTGGTTGCGGGCTGCGCCTGGCGTTTGGCTTGTTCGTAGCGGCGTTGGGGTTGACCGCATTCAGGTCGGTTACATAGGCTCGGGCGCGGGCTTCCGCGCATCGCTCTGGTGAACTCTCCCCAAGGCAAGATTCTGGTCATTCGTGGCGGGGCAATCGGCGACTTCATCCTCACGCTGCCGGCCATCGCCGCCTTGCGCCGGCAATTTCCTGAGGCTCACCTCGAGGTTCTCGGCTACCCACATATTGCCCAACTGGCGCTCGCCGGGGGCCTGGTCAACCGGGTTCAGTCCATCGAGGCTCGATCCCTGGCCGGGTTCTTCGCTCGCGGTGGCGAACTGTCGCCGGACCTCGCGGATTACTTCTCGGAGTTCGATCTGGTGGTGTCCTACCTGTACGACCCGGACGGGATCTTCAGGACCAACGTTGGGCTTTGCACCGGCGCACAGTTTATCCAAGGACCCCACCGCGCCGATGAGCGAACCCGGCTGCATGCTTCGAAGGTGTATCTCCAGCCTCTCGAGCGATTGGCGATATTTGATTCCGACCCAATCCCACGGCTGCTCCTGTCTTCCCGGTTGCCGGTGTCCGACCCTGGCCCCACAAGGCGTGAGGCTCTGGCCCTTCATCCTGGCAGCGGGAGCGAGCGTAAGAACTGGCCGGAGGCGCGCTGGGCCGGGTTGCTGCGGTACTTGGCTAACACGACGGACTTTGATTTGCTTCTGGTTGGCGGAGAGGCAGAGGGGGAGCGGCTTCAGCGCCTGGCCGCCGCGCTGCCACCCGCGCGCACACGGTTGGCGCAAAGCCTGCCGCTCGCGGAGCTGGCCCGCTGCCTGGCTGGTTGCCGAGCTTTTGTGGGCCACGATTCGGGGATCTCGCATCTGGCCGCTGCCGTTGGGTTGGCGGGCTTGGTCCTATGGGGAGACACCATTGAGGAAGTATGGCGGCCGCCGAGTGAGAAAGTGAAAGTGCTTCGGCATCCAGCAGGATTGGCACAACTTCCGGTGGATGAAGCCCTGGGTGAACTGCGAAGCGTGCTGGCCGGAAGCTGAGGGTCGCCTCCCGGGCAGGAGAACAGCCTGTCGCCGGCCCCAGGTAGGCCAGACTGGTGATGTTCGAATGCCGGTGGACAAATGGCCCACTGCTGTCATAGGCTTGCCCAGGCCTGAGACGTCGGCTGGGACTCCTGGGGTGAGTGACGTGGTTTTTGACGGCTCGGCGTGGCGGTCGGTAACGGTCGGCAACAGATGAAACGAATCCTGGTCATAGATGACGATGAAAGCCTGCGCGACATGGTGCGCGCGGCGCTGGATCAGAAAGGCTTTGAGGTGCTCGAAGCCGACAGCGGCGTGGCCGGTATCGAGAAGGCACGCAAGGAATTGCCCGATCTCATTCTGTGCGACGTGCAGATGCAACACATGGACGGCTATCTCACGCTGTCGGTGCTGCGCAACGAGCCCACCACCGCTGCAATTCCGGTCATTCTCATGACTGGCCAGCCGGACCATTCCGGCATGCGACACAGCATGGAGTTAGGCGCGGATGATTACCTGCCCAAACCGTTCACGCTGGACAGTCTTTACGCAGCGGTGAACACGCGTCTCAAGAAGGCCCAGGTGCTGCGCCAGGAAGCGGAGAAGCAACTGGCCGATTTGCGCGATAATATCAGCCTGATGCTGCCGCACGAGCTGCGCACTCCCCTCAATGGCATCCTTGCTTATGGGGAGTTGCTTGCCGTCGAGGCCGGCAGATTGCCGGCGAGCGAAGTCGCCGAGATGGGACAGGTCATCCATGATTCCGGCAAACGGCTGGAGCGGCTGGTGGAGAACTTCCTGATCTATGCCCAGATTGAATTGCTGGGCGCCGACGCGCAAAAGGTCACGGCCCTCCGTCAGAAGGAGACGCGCTCACCCGCCAAGCTGGTTGAGGAGCATGCCCGGGACCAGGCGTACGCGGCCAGCCGGTCAGATGACCTGGTTCTGGACCTGGCTGACGTGCCGGTGCCGATCTCCGCGGACTACCTGGCCAAGATTGTGGATGAGCTGGTTCAAAATGCGTTCAAGTTCTCCGAACGCGGCCGACAGGTAACCGTGACGCTCTCCGAGTCGTCCAATAGCGTAGTCCTCTCGGTTAGCGATCGCGGGCGCGGTTTCTCAACTGAACACATCACCAAGGTGGGCGCGTTCATGCAGTTCGACCGGAAAGTCCTGGAGCAACAGGGGCTGGGCCTGGGCCTGGTTATTGCCAAGCGCCTGAGCGAGCTGCACGGGGGCGCGCTGTCAATCCAAAGCGAGCGGGGCGCCACGACCACTGTGACGGTGAGATTGCCGAAGGCGCCCGCGAGTTAAAGTGGGCGTGCCAAGCGGGAACCTACTGCGGCCAGGCGCTTAGTTTTCGCCCGGCCAATTCACGCAGGATAAGGCGGGGCAGCCAGTGCAACAGCAGGAAAATCAGAACAACTCCGACGATGGGGGCGAAATCAAACCGGGCAACGCGGAGCGGCAGTCCGCGAAGCGGCGCGAGGAGATTGCGGGCCGTGGCGCCAACAAAATCCCACAGGGCATTGGCTCCCACATAGACGTAGCTGGAAATCAGGTGGAGAAAAAGGACGACGGGAAGGAAGAACTGGAGGCTCAAGTATAGCGCTGTTCCAACGAGGGCGCTTTGTTCGACCAGATGGGCAAAGCTGCGTACCCGGCCGGTGATTTCCAATTGCACCAGCAGTGGATACAGGGCCAACCAAAGGCCGGCCACCAGTGCCAGGGGCAGGAGAACCTGCGCTAGCCACGGCCAGCGCGCCACCGGTCCGATGTGGAGACGGAGCAACTTTAGCACGGGATTTGGCTGAGTGTTCCGGCGGCTTATGATGACCAGGACCAGCACCCAGAAATAGCAGATGATCAGGACGCGGGCGAAACTCAGCACCGAGAAGAGCAAGGCCGGGAGGAATAGATTGCCGCGAAAGGCCAGCACGACGAAAAAGAGGTTTAATTTGGGGGTCCAATCGGCCTCGGGGCCGACCTGCTGATAGAGTACTCCGCGCAGCACGAGCAGCATTGCCAGGCCGGCGAGGAGCTGCCATCCCTGCAATCGGCGCGGTCCGGCCCGCCGCAAGGTGCCAATCAGCGTTGCCGGGGTAGTCTCGATCAGCGGATCGAAACGGATGGAACGCCAACTCAACCAAAGCAGCACTCCAACGAAGTTCAATATGAGGTCAATCAGGCCCATGTGAACGTATTGCGCGTTGTGTGTTCCGAGGACTAAACCTTGGGCATTTTTGTGCTGGAACGCAATACCGAACACGTGCCAGGGCCGCGTGTGGTCAGCATTACCAGATCTGCCCGCGAGGGGCGGTTGGGCGCGCAGGATGCCGCGCGCGGTCGCAAGCGTTCGGTCGCTGGTACCTACAAGATGTGTCCGCCGCGTCCCGCCCCCTGCGGCGATCACATCATCTTCAACAGTGTGTCTGCCATGTCGGACGGCGTAGGTGCGACGCCGATGCCCGCCGCCTTGAACGCGGCAATTTTGGCTGCTGCGGTGCCTTTGCCGCCACTTACGATGGCCCCTGCGTGGCCCATCCGTCGTCCGGGCGGGGCGGTCGCGCCCGCGATGAAGCCTGCGACCGGCTTGCGGGCATTTCTGCGAATCCAGTCGGCAGCTTCTTCTTCGGCTGAGCCGCCAATTTCTCCGATCATGATGATGCCATGCGTCTCCGGGTCGGCCTCGAACAGCTTAATGACGTCCAGGTGCGTCAAGCCGTTGACGGGGTCGCCGCCGATGCCGACGGCGGTGGATTGTCCGGCGCCGCGGCAGGTGAGCTGCCAGACAGCCTCGTAAGTCAACGTGCCGCTGCGCGAGACGACGCCGATGTGGCCTTGCTTGTGAATATAGCCGGGGGCAATGCCGATACGGCAGCCGCCGCGCGAATCCTCGCCGGCACCGGGCGTGACGATGCCTGGGCAGTTCGGGCCGATTAATCGGGTCTTCCTGCCTGCCATAGCCCGCTTCACTTTCACCATGTCGTTGATGGGGATGCCTTCAGTAATGCAGACGACTAAGTCCAAACCAGCGTCCACGCCTTCAAGAATGGCGTCGGCGGCATAGGCCGGGGGCACGAAAACGGCGGAAGCCGTTGCCCCGGTCTCTTGCATGGCCTCGGCCACGGTGTCGAAGATCGGGACTTTAGGGTCGAACATCTGGCCGCCCTTGCCAGGCGTCACGCCGGCGACGATTTGCGTGCCATATTCGAGGCTGAGCTGTGTGTGCCGGGCGCCGAAACTGCCGGTGATGCCCTGGACAAGAACCCTGGTGTTGGGAGTCACAAGAATAGACATGATTGGTGATCTTGCTTTCTTTCTTTAGTGGCACACACCCGGCTAATGGCGGCGGGGCACCGGCAGAGCTTACCCGGTGGCAACGGCTTGGACCACTTTCCGGGCCGCTTCGGCCATCGTATCAGCGCGGATGATGGTGAGGCCGGCCGCAGCGAGAGTCCGGTTACCGGCCTGAACGTTATTGCCTTCGAGCCGGACTACCAGCGGGAGGGACAAACCGGTTTCCTTGACTGCGGCGACGATGCCGGAGGCAATCACGTTGCAATCCATGATGCCGCCGAAGATGTTGACCAGGATGCCTTTCACGTTGGGGTCCTGCAGAATGATGCGGAACGCCGCCGCCACCTGTTCCTGGCTGGCGCCGCCGCCGACGTCGAGGAAGTTGGCAGGGCGCCCGCCGAAATGCTGGATTATATCCATCGTGGCCATGGCCAGGCCGGCACCGTTGACCAGACACGCGATGTTGCCGTCGAGTTGGATGTAGTTCAGGTTGAACTTGCCGGCCTCGGTTTCGAGCGGTGCTTCCTCGGCCAGGTCACGCATGGCTTGCAAGTCGGGATGCCGGTAAAGGGCATTGTCGTCCAGGGACAGCTTGGCGTCCACGGCCAGCAAGGCTTCATTGCCTTCGCGAGTGCGGACGATACAGAGGGGATTGATCTCCACGAGGGAAGCATCGCATTCCCACCAGGTTTTGTAGACTCCCAGCAAGACCTTTACCGCCTGGGCAATTAGATCGCCCTTGAGACCCAGCGCGAGGGCCAGTTTGCGGGCCTGGTAGGGCATCATGCCGAGAGCGGGGTCTATGGGCTCTTTGATGATCTTCTCCGGCGTCCTGGCAGCGACTTCTTCGATGTCCATGCCGCCCTCGGTGCTGGTGATGACTACCGGGCGCGACAGCTCACGGTCGAGCAACACGGCCAGATAAAGCTCCTTCCGGATATCCGGCGCCAAGGCGATGATCAACTTCCGCACAAGGCGCCCCTCGGGGCCGGTCTGCCTGGTGACCAGCACATTGCCTAGCATGGCATGAGCCTTCTCGTAAACGTCCTCCGCGGTCTTGCAGATTCTGACGCCGCCCTGAAAACCGCTTTTGAACGTGCCCTTGCCCCGGCCCCCGGCATGAATCTGCGACTTAATGGCGATAATCGTCGCGCCGTCGGCTAGCAGTTGTGCGGCGATAGCCCGGGCAGCGTCCGGCGTTTCGCAGACTTCCCAGGCTGGCTGGGCAACCATGCGCTGGCCCAGCAATTGTCTGGCCTGGTATTCGTGGGTGTTCATAGACGGCCAGCAGCGAGCGGCTGGATCCGCGCATCCAGCAACCTGTGCCCGATGCGGCTCATTGCCGGTCTTTGATGGGCGTGTAGTGGCTGAGCGCGGGGCCGGTGTAGATCTGGCGCGGCCGATAGATGCGCGTGGGGGCGTCCATGACTTCCTTGTAATTGGCAATCCAGCCCGGCATACGCCCGATGGCAAACATCACCGTGAACATCTCGAGCGGAATCCCTATGGCCCGCATGATAATGCCACTGTAGAAGTCCACATTCGGATAGAGCTTGCGCTCGATGAAGTAGGAATCGCGCAGCGCGGCCTCCTCCAGGTGTTTGGCGATATCCAGCAGGGGATCGCTGATGTGGAGCTTGGCCAGGACGTCGTCGCAGGCCTTCTTGATGATCTTGGCCCGCGGGTCGTAGTGCTTGTAGACCCGGTGGCCAAAGCCCATCAGCCGCTTGCCGCTTTGCTTGTCCTTGGCTGCCGCGATGAACCTGGAGCCGTCGTCGCCCGAGGTGTGAATTTCCTGGAGCATCTCGAGCACGGCCTGGTTGGCGCCGCCATGCAAGGGGCCCCAGAGGGCGCAGACGCCGGCGGCCGCGCTGGCGAACAGGTTGGCGCGGCTGGAAGCCACCATGCGCACCGTGGCGGTCGAGCAATTCTGCTCGTGGTCGGCGTGCAGCAGGAAGATCAGATCCAGCGCCTTAACTACCTCCGGCTTCAGATCGTAATCCTTGTTGGGGTGGGAGTACATCATGTGCAGGAAGTTCGCCGTGTACTTGAGTTCGGGCTTCGGGTAAATGGCGGGCAGCCCGCGCGATTTCCGGTAGGCATACGCCGCGATCGTTCGCACCTTGGACAGCAACCGCGCCGCCTGGACAATGAAGTTGTTTCGCAGTTGGTCCGTCAGCAACTCGGGATGGAAACAACTGGCGGCGTTGATCATCGCCGACAGAATCGCCATCGGGTGGGCGTGGGCCGGGAAGCCTTCGAAGTGGTGCTTCATGGCTTCGTCCAACATTTCGTTATCGGTCAGCAGATCGGAGAAGCGTCGCAGTTCGGCGCTGGTTGGGAGCTTGCCCATGATGATCAGGTGGGCGACCTCGATGAAGGTGGAGTGCTCCGCCAGTTCCTCGATGGGAATGCCGCGGTAGCGCAGAATCCCCTGTTCGCCGTCAATGAAGGTGATCTGGCTTTGGCAGGAGCCGGTGTTGCCGTAGCCATCGTCCAGCGTGATGTAGCCGGTTCGATCGCGCAGGGCTGAAATGTCCACGGCGTGCTCTTGTTCCGTTCCTGCGATTATGGGGAGTTGGCAGCTCTTCCCATCCAGTTTCAGTTCTGCGATTTTGTCCATAAACAACTTTGTCTAAAGTCTCAGAGCGGCAAAAGTAATGCAGGGCGAGCCACTGGGGCAACCCTAAACGCGCGATCCGGCGCACTTTTCTACAGTATAGCACAAGAAGGCAAATTCCGTTGACGTACCCCAGGCCCCGGGAGAGAAAATGGGGCTCGTAAACTCGGCTCATGAACAAGCTCAATTACGTCCTCCTCAAGCTGGTGCGCTGGAGCGGTTGGCCGCTCTTGCCCTTGATCGCGTTGTTCCTGCTGACTGGCTACATCATGGATGGCCGTTACGGCTTGAGCCGGTTGCTGGATGAGCGGTCGGCGCTCAGTATTCACCGCATGCTGCATCTGCCGCTGATCGTCCTCATGCTGGCGCATAGCTTGGCAGCGGCGTATCTTGCCTTGCAGCGATGGGGCTGGATCAGGCCCCGCGAACAGCCGTGACCGCGAAATCCGACATCCGAAGCCCGAAGTCCGAAAGTAGATCGAAATCCGAAGTCCGAATGCACAGGCGGCGGGCCTTGTCACGCCGGGCGGCCATCGGGCTCGGGGCGGCGGGCGTGGCGGGCTTGGCCGGAGCGGCGTCCATGTGGGATTACTTCACGCGGTGGCGCGCGTCCGAGGCCCCGGCGGACATCTTCAAGGGCGATGCGCCGAAGGGAGAGGTATGGGAGTTGTGGCGCAAGCGCGGCTGGGTGAGGGAGGGCTCTCACTACCTTAAGCTGGGCCGCAACGTCCAGTGCAAGGTGTGCCCGAACAACTGCCTGCTGGCACCCGGCGACCGCAGCCATTGCCGCAACAAGGTGAATTGCGACGGAAAGCTCTACACGCTGGCCTATGCCAACCCCTGCACGTTCCATGTTGATCCGGTGGAGAAGAAGCCGCTGTTTCATTTCCTGCCCGGCAGCCGGACGTTCTCGCTCGCTACCTCCGGCTGTGTGTTCCGCTGCCTGAACTGCCAGAACTGGGAGATTTCGCAGAAGAAGCCGGAGGAGACCAAAGACCCGCGTGGGGCGGAGTTGCGGATGCGACCGCCTCTGCCATCAGGGTTCTCGCTCGACCAGATGGCGCGCCTGAGCCTGTTCCCAGCCGACGCCGCTGCGGTTGCAGAGGCGCTCGACTGCCCATCGCTCTCCTACACCTATTCCGAGCCGACGGCGTTTTACGAATATGCCGTTGACGCCTGCAAGGCGGCGCGGGAGCGCAAGCTTAGGAACATCGTGGTGAGCTGCGGCTCGATCGAGGACCGGGCGGCGCGGGACCTCTATCAATTGGTGGATGCCGCGCACGTGGACCTGAAGGGCTTCGACGAACAGGTTTACCAGAAGCTCAACTCCGGCAGGCTGCAGCCCATTCTGAACACCCTCAAGATGCTCAAGGAACTGGGTGTCTGGTTCGAGATCATCAACCTCGTTGTGCCGACCTACACCGACGACCTGGGCTTGATCCGCCGCATGTGCGGCTGGATCGCCAAGGAACTGGGGCCCGACCAACCGCTGCACTTCTCGCGCTTCCATCCGCAGCACAAGCTGACCTACCTCGCCCCGACGCCGGTCGAGACGCTGGTAAGGGCGCGCGACGCGGGCCGCAGCGAGGGACTGCGGTATGTTTATATCGGCAACGTGCCCGGTCTCGAAGGCGCTGAGACGACTTGGTGTCCGAACTGTAAGAAAGCTGTCGTTGAGCGTAATATTTATGCCGTCACGGCCGTCAACCTGGCCGATGGCAACTGCCGTTCCTGCGGCACCAGGATCGCGGGGGTGTGGGCATAAGCCGGAGTTGGGCGGGCCCAGCGAAGACTGTTGAAATCGGCGGGATTTGGAGAGACGACGGTCGCAGGGGAATGCCAGCTTCTGCCAGTGTTGTGTAACTGTCTGTCATTGAGGAACTTATGATGGAATGGCCGTCTGGTGGGCCTTTTTGGGCGATTTTGATGTAAGTGCCGCAGTGGTAATGGGATACGCCGAATGCAGCTCGCGATGTCAAGGCTGTATCCACGGTGTGGAGACGGTGTGGATATGGCGCGTATATGGTGAGACTCCCTATTGTACCGTGATCCGATCCCCGCGCAGCGGCAAGTTGCCTCGTCTCCTGCTGGGTGCCACAGGCTGTCAGTGCTGATTGGTTGTCCGATCCGGGAGCATGGAATTGTCCGAGGCGGGGCCCGATGGCGGAGCGGACTGCTTGCCGAACCGCATTGGGACGACGGCGCCATCGGCGAGCGCGCCTTACGATTTGGTCGGGTTGGACGCGGGGCGGTGGGGGCGTTGGCGGCGCAGAAATCGAACGAGGAGGATTACGGCGGTCAGGGCGACACAGGTCCAACCGAAGCAATCGCCGTGGCGGTTATATGGCGTGGGTGGGGGCGATTGGCCGGGGGAGAACAGGGGGACTTCTATCGTCAGGAAGCCGGGACCGTAGATAGTGCCTTGGGCGTCGCGGAAGACTTGTCGCAAACGGCCGTGGGAGTCCACCCAGCCGGTGAGGCCGTTGTTGGAGCAGCGGATGAGGGGGCGGCCATTCTCGACGGCGCGAAAGAGGGCAGAGGCGGCGTGCTGCCATTGGGCGGCGCTTTCGCCGAACCAACCGTTGTTGGTGAGGTTGACGAGGAAGTCGGAGTCCTCGTCGGCGGCCTCGCGGGCGGTGAGCGGAAAGGTGTCCTCGAAACAGATCAATGGCGAGGCTTTTACGTCGGGGGTAGTGAGGGTGAAGGGGATGGGCCGGTCACCGGGGGTGAAACCGCCGCCGATGGGGGTGAACCATTTGAAGAAGGGCAGCCAGCGGACCAGGGGGATGTACTCGCCGAAGATGACAAGCTTGCGCTTGATGTAACGCGAGACGAATTCGCCATCGGGGCTGACGAGGAAGCTGGCGTTGTAGTACTCGAGGTCATCGGGATGCGCGGGTTGGGTGGGGCGGCCGAGATCGTCGGAGCCCAGGAGCAGCCAAACGCGGTGTTGGCGGACAAGGTTGGTGATGGCGGGGTAGATGTTGGTATCCCAGCGGGCGAAGCTGGGGACGCCGGCCTCGGGCCAAATGAGCAAGTCCGTGCGGTTGGTCAGGGCTTGTTCGGAAAGGCCGATAAGATCGCGGAATCGCTGCTGGTCGCGGCTGGTGTCCCAGATGAGGGTCTGTGGGATGCTGGGTTGGACCAGGGTGACCTTCAAAGTGCGGTCGGGCGCGTGGTCACGGGCGAGTTGGCGAAAACCGAAGTGCAGAACGGCAGCCACCACAATGACGGGGAGGATGATCTCGCCGGCCCAGGTAGAGCGGGTGGTAGGTCGCAGCACGAGCATCAGGCCAGCGGAGAGCAGCGAGAGCGACGACCAAACGATGAGGAACGATACGCCATGTACGCCGGTGACGGAGGCGATTTGAATCAGGGGAGTCAGTTCAAATTGAGAGGCCCCTAAGAGGTTCCAGGGAAAGCCGGTGAAGAGGCGGGTGACGATCATCTCGAGGGCGACCCAGAAGACTGCGCCGGAAATGGCCCAGAGGGTCCGGCGGGTCCAACCGCGGGCCATGACCCCTTCGCCGTGTGCCAGAGAGCGGAGGCCCAGTACCTTGGCGCTCTCTTCTGTGTGGGCAGAGGAGCGGAGTCCCTGGCCGTCCGTTGGCGCAAAGGGCCCCCTGCGCGACAGAAGCCAGACCCAGGTGGCCGGGTAGAGAGCGAGATAAGCGCTCAACGAGAGCCAGCCGGCGGCGGGGCCAAGCGGGATTGAATGCCACCGGTAGGGGATCAGGAGCAGCCAGTAGAGAGAGGCAAGGTAATAGGCCAGGCCGGCGATATAGCCGATTCGGAAGCTCTCCCAGCCGGTCTTGCCGAGGGCGGCGGCGAGCATCAGAGCGGGGGCAACCCAGGCCAGGCCGGCAAAGCAGATTTTGGGAAACGAGGCGGCCAGAAGGAGTCCTGCGAGGACTGCTATCAAGTAACGACTGCGTGGGAATGGACTGGCCCAGAATTGCTTCACCGGCTCCAGCTTGCCGATAACGGGGGGAATGGCAAGATCCGGAGTGATGGGGCGGCCGGATGGTGGAGTTTCGGCATAATGGGGTGCTGGAGTATTGGACGTAGTGGATTGGTGGGGCAGAGGGACGGGTGTTGAATTGCGGCTCGTCAAAGAGGCGATTTGTGGCGATATTGAATTGTGCCGTTTTTGAGGGCTAAAAAGGTTGTTGAAGAGGCGCATGCGTTTTTCCTGAAGCACTGGAAGCGGGCGCTGCGTATCCGGGAGCGGATGCGCTTTAGCGAGGACGCATTTCACTTGTTGCTGGCGAGCGGAGTGGGGGTGATCGGCGGCCTGGTGAACATCTGCTTCTACTACGCGACGGAGATGGTGAGGCAGATATGTCTGCGGCAGCCGGGGGAGCTGGTCGAAGTGGCGGAGCAGATGGTGCCCTGGCAGCGGGTCGTGACGCCGACGCTGGGGGGGCTGTGTGCCGGGCTGGTGCTGTATTGGGGTCTGCGAATGGCGGGGCCGCTGCGATCAAGCAACTTGCTGGAGGTGATCGTGGCGGGGGATGGCCGGCTGCCGTTGCGGAGCGGCATCGTGAAGTTCCTGTCGTCGCTGGTGACGATCGGCTCAGGGGGATCCATTGGTCGAGAGGGAGGCATCACGCAACTATCGGCGACGTTCGCCTCGAAGTGGGGCCAGTTGGCGAAGTGGCAGCCGTATCGGCTGCGGTTGCTGGTGGGGTGCGGGGCGGCGTCCGGGATTGCGGCGGCTTACAATGCGCCGATATCCGGGGCGGTGTTTGCGGCGCTGATCGTGATGGGGAATTTCTCCATGAGCCTGTTTGCGCCGCTGGTCTGCGCATCGGTGGTGGCGACGATGGTGTCACGGAGCTTTTTTGGGATCGAGCCATGGTACACGGTCCCTGCCTTTGAGCTAAGGCGCGTAACACAACTGCCGTGGTTTGTATGCCTGGGAATCGTGGCCGGAGGAGCGGGCGCGGTGTTCCTGAAGCTGCTGAATGGCGCGCAAACGGTTTTCCAGAAACTGCCGATGCCGATTTACATTCGGTTAGCGCTGGGTGGGTTGCTGGTGG
Organism: Candidatus Paceibacterota bacterium; assembly: GCA_035452965.1. Lineage (NCBI taxonomy): Bacteria > Bacillati > Minisyncoccota > Minisyncoccota bacterium. Next base: position 293,404 of record DAOTCE010000005.1, read on the forward strand.
GACTGATCGCGACCCGGTTTCCCGAAGTGTGGGGCAATGGCTACGTGGCCACGAACCGGATCTTGCAGGGAGAGTATGGCGCGCCGGTGATTTTGGCGGGGGACATCGCGGGCCTGGAGTCTTTGGCTGTGAAGTTGAAGAGGCCGGCCCGGGAGAATGGCGTTTCCGCGTACGTGGCGTCGCAGCTTTCGCCGGAAACGACTGTTCGGCTGAGTGATTACAGGGGGGGCGCGGACGAGCAGTTAGCGCGTGCGCTGGCGGCCGACCTGAACCGAATCATTCGCAGCGGTCCACTCTACGAGAAACAGCGGTTCACGAACGCTACGCTATCCGCAAAGACGAGGCGGCTGTTGACGCAAAAGGCGCAAGGGGCGGACCTGGTCCGACTGAACCGGAAGCTGCTGCTGGATGTGTATGTGGAGGAAATTCCGCACACACACTGGCGCGAGGCAGCGGCGGCAGGATTGCTGTTGCTCGCGGGATTGGTGGTGGCAAAGCTGTTGGCGACGCTGGCGACCGTGGGATCGGGTGCCGTGGGCGGTGTGTTTACGCCGACGCTATTCCTGGGGGCGGGAGTGGGGGCGACATTTGCCTTGGCGCTGCAGCAACTGGGGGCGGGCGAGGATTTCCCGGTGGCAGCCTTCGCCGTGGTCGGGATGGGAAGCATGTTGTCTGCCACCACGCGCTCGCCGTTGCTGGCCATGATCATGGTGTTTGAAATCTCGCTGGATTACTCGTTGATGCCGGCGTTGATGCTGGCGTGCGTAGTGTCCATGCTGGTGGCCCGGCGGCTGCATCCGGCGACCATTTACACCGAGCCGTTGCGGCGCAAGGGATTGATTGTGCCGCAGGAGGTCACGGCATCGGAAGCAGCCGCCGAACGCACCGTCGGCGATCTGATGCGGGCCCCGGTGCCGCCAGTGCGGGAAACGGCCACGCTGCGCGAAATCGCCGACCGGTTCCTGACGGGGGCCAATAACTTCCTGCCCGTAGTGGATGGGAAGAATCAATTGGTGGGTTTGGTGGCGCTCCAGGATTTGAAGGAATATCTGGTGGCGGAGGAGGAATTTCGCGGGGTGATCGCCTATGACGTTATGCGGTCACCGCCGTCGTGCGTGACTCCCAATCAACGCCTGGTGGACATATTGCCGGTTGTGCTTACGAGCGAGCAGCGAAATATCCCAGTGGTTAGCACGCTCAAGGAAAATCGCTTGGTTGGGGCGCTGCCGCGGGCGCAAGTACTGGGGCTATTCTCAGAGGCCATTGCGGCCAGCAGCACCGCGGAGGCGTAGCCGGGGGCACTGCGATGTGAACATCAGCAGAAGTACAGGAGGAAGGCCAAGGCTTCCGCAGCGATCCAGATTAGCACTACGGCCTGCGTTGTGGTGAGACCCCGGCGGACCAGGCGGTGGGAGAGATGGTTGGTGTCGCCTTGGTAGAATGGCTGGCCGATGCGCCAACGGAGCAGGACGACCCAAACCAGATCCATCAATGGGATGGCAAGGACCAGCAGGGGAATCAAGACCGCCCACAGGCGCGGATGGCGCATGGTGTAGAAATGTGGCAGGATGGCAAGAACGGCCAGCAGGTAGCCGACGAGGTGACTGCCCGCGTCACCGAGAAATGCGCGAGCCCGGGGGAAATTGTAGGGCAAAAAGCCGAGCAGCGCGCCGAAAGTGAGGAAAGCGATAAGCCCCACCAGATATTGGTTGTCCGCGGCGGCGATCAAGGCGAAGTGCCAGGCGCCAATAGCGCCAAGGCCGGCACAGAGGCCGTTCATGTTGTCCATGAAGTTGAATGCGTTGATCACGGTGACAATCCACAGGATAGTGACGGCGTAGCTAAATAGAGGACTCGGGATGAAGAGGGTAATGCGAGTGCCGCTGACAGCAACTAAGGCGGCGACGAGGAATTGGCCGGCAAATTTGGTGGCCGGGCGTAGTTCGTGTTTGTCGTCCAGCCAGCCGATCAGCAGGATGCCAAAAGCTCCCAGGAAGATGCCCGCCAGTTCGGTCGCGCGGCGGCCCAATCCATATTGGAGCAGAAAGGCAGAGTTTGGGTCCAACAGCACGAACGGAGGAGGGTTCCCCGAGGCGCTGCTGGGATTGGCAGGATTTACGGTTGCCGCGCCTCCGGTCTTCAACCACAAAAGCGCCAGGCAAGCCAGCAGTGTTGGCAGGAGCAAACCGCTCATAACGGCCAAACCACCAGCGAGAGGGATTGGCTGGTCGTGAATCTTGCGGTGGCCAGGGTCGTCCACCAACCCGGTGCGAAGGCACCACTTGCGCCAGAGGGGCAGGGCCACCAGGACCGTAGTGAACGCGCCGAGGATGGCGAAGAGATAAACGTTGAAAGGGAAGCTCACGCCTGGCGGACTGCGAGACGCAGGTAAAGTTGGTGCAAGTCATCCACCATGCGCTGAACAGCGAAGCGCTCGCGGACAAACTGTTGGCCCTGCCGGCCAAGACGCTGGCGCAGGGCGGGATCTTCGGCCAGTCGGAGCAGCCGATCGCGCAAACCTCGCAGATCGCCCGGAGGCAGTAAGTAGCCCGTCTCGTCCTCAAGGCATACCTCTCCGGCCCCGTCGCAATCATAAGCGACAACCGGTCGAGCCGCAGCCAGGGCTTGGGGCAGGGCACGCGGCAGGCCTTCGCGCAATGACAGGTGCACGAGCAGGTCCATAATGCCTACCAGCGGTGGCACGGCATTCGGCGGCACGAGGCCGGCGAAAACGACGTGTTTCTCCAGTCCAAGCGAGCGCGCCCGGCTCTCCAACCGCCCGCGCCAGGGACCGTCACCCACGAACAAAAGTTTGATTCGAGGACAACTGCGCGTCAATTCAGGTGCGATGGTCAGCAGGTCATCGTGTCCTTTGAGTTCGAAGAGGCGGGCGATTTTGCCGACGACAACGTCGTCCGAGGCGAGACCAAGCCGAGTGCGGAGTTGCAGATCGTTAGTTGAGGATAAGAAGGGTTCGAGGGTGAAGCCGCTGAGAATCTTCGTGTATTGTTCCGGACGTCCGATCCCAGCGGCTAAGTACTGCTCCTGCATAGCTTGGGCCACAACGACGAACTGCGTAGTCACCCGCGCCGCGTAGCGTTCCAAGGCCCGAAAAATGGAGTTGGCCAGGGGGCCTTGAAACGAGCCGAAGGACGGGCCGTGGATGGTGTGAACGATGGTCGGGACCCCCGTCCGGGCGGCAGCCAGGCGTCCCAGAATGCCGGCCTTGCTGCTGTGAGTGTGGACAACTTCAGGTTGGCGGACGCGAAACAACCGGGTCAGCTTCCTCCAGGCCAGGCAGTCCTTCCATGGATGAACGGGCCGAACGAGTTCCGGCACGACAGTGAGAGATTGGGGGTAATCGGCGAAAAGAGGTTCCAGCGATCCTTCCGGCCCGAAGGTGGGACCGGCAACAAGAGTAACGTCCCAGCCTGGCTTCGCGCGCAAGCCCAGGACAGATGCGGCGGTATTCTCCTGGGCGCCACCGACAATCAGGCGCGTGATTACATGTATGACCCGCATTGGCTGCGGTCAGGGCGAGCCAGGCTTTAGTTCTTCCAGGCGCGCGGAGACAAGTTTGGCTTCGGCGATGTTCGTCGGAGCATTGACCAGGTAGAGTTGGTAGTAACGCACCGCGGCATTGGTATCCCGCATGCGCCAGGCGATTTCACCCAGCCCGAAGTAGATTTGGAAGGCGGTAGGGAAAGCCTTCTGCAAGACCTCATAATCGCGGCGGGCTGGTTCAAGTTGGTCGGCGCGCAGGGAGGCGATGGCGCGATTAAGCAGCGCAGAGTAATTGTTGGTGTCCATGGTCAGCACTTTGGTGAGCGGTGGAATCGCTTGCTCAAAAGCGCCGACCTGGATGCAGGCGTAGCCCTTGTTCACGAGCGCGTTCATGTTGGTGGGAGCGAATTTGAGTTCCTGCTCGATGATGTTCAGTGCGTTGGAATAGCGCCCGGAGTTCATAAATACCTGCGTCGCGGTGGCCAGCACATTTGTGTCGTTGGGATATTTTGCCAACGCCGACTGCACGGTTGCCTCCGCGCCCCGCAGGTCGCCTTGAGCCAGATGCGCGGAGGTTTCGACATAGAGCAATTCCGTCCGATTGGTGCGGGCGGCATCGAGCAAGTCGGGCTGCGCCCGGATCCGCTCGATCAGTTTGAGCGCCTCGCCGGGTAGCTGGCTGATCACATACAATTGGGCCAGCCAAATGCGGGCGATCAGATTTTCAGGACCCAGGACTCTGACGCGGTCGAACTGCGCCGCCGCCTGGCGATAGAGGTTGTTGTTCACAAAAACCCGTCCCTGTTCAAAGCAAAAGTTCGGTTCGTCAAACGGCCCGTTATCGCCCATGATTTGATCCCAGTTTCGGTACTTGCCAAATTCATCTTCGATAGACTTGGAAACCTGAACGGAAGCCCGTCGGCCAGCTTGGAGGTTCCTGTTGCACTCCAGGTTAACCTGCGCTACCAGATTGTCGGGGTTTAACGCGAGAGCACGCTCGAAATGTGCTGCGGCATTCGTCAACTGACCGCACTTCTGCAATTCGACCCCCCAGTAGTCAAGTGCACGCGAATAGAACGCAGCGAGGGTGATGGCGTCGCGGTTTGACTGCGGAGCAAGATGCAGTTGTTTGATCAGAATATCCATGAAGCCCGGCTGGTTGCTTTGAGTGGACGCCTCGACGACAGAAAGCAGCGGTTGCAGTGCGCGTGCATCGGCCCGTTCCCAAAAGCTCTCGTTCTGGGCGATCAGGGCATTACCCGGCAGCGGCGCAAGGAGTGAATTGGTTGGATACGGAACAAGCTTGTAGACCAAGCCATGAGATTCAGGGTAGAAGAATTCGAAGTAATACCCAAAGCTGGGGTGGAGGTAGTAAATGCTATTGGTTTGTGCCAATCGGGAAATCAACTGGACTAACAGAAAGGGCTCAGCACGCTGCGCAAGCCCCTTGGGAGGATTACTCTCCCATACTTGTGGGTACTGTCGCTTGAGGAAGCGGTGATAATCAGGATATACAAGCGAGCTAGTGTCGAGGAAAAGGTAATCCCTATCCTTTTTGCTGAGGGCGGTGTAGGCATGGAGCAGGTATAAGCGGCGAGGGTCGTCAGACAGCAACACGGCATGCTTGGCGGGAAGCGCCTCCGCCATTTGCGCCGTGTAGTGCTTGAGCATAGGGCCGTTGGTTGCCCGGATTTGAGGCAGGTTCCTGTAAATCAGAATCCCTGGCGGCAACACCAGCAACAGCCAGACGGCGAAGGTCACGAGGTTCTTAATCAGGCGCTTCGGAGGTGTCACTCGGCGGGGGCGATCGGATTCTCCCCCAAACACAAGGAGAAAGTAGCCGCTGCAATAACCCACGACCAGCGCGCCCAGGTAGTAGAAAGTGAGGAATGGAGATCCGAAACCCTTGTTCCGGGGACTGAATGGCGGGTCAAGCGCCACCCAGATGCAGGCGACCAGGAACAGGGCGTGCACCACATGGAACATGAATGTGGCCAGTGCGACTCCCAATTTGCTCGTGTCGCCGAAGTATGAGGCCCAACGAATGCCCATGATGAAAACCGGCACCAGGGAAGTCAGGGCCAACAATGCGACCTCCTGCCTGCCGTACTTGTAAAACATCATGAGAATGCCTCTTTGGGAATTGAGGTTGGCTTTCAATGTGGGCCAGAATGGCAGGGCGGAGTCGCTTAGGCCCTGCAGAATCGGCAGCAGCAAGTAAAGCAACAGGCCAACTGCCCCGCAAAGGGAAGCCCGCGTGAGAAAGCGCAGGTTGAAGAAACCCAGACCTTTGATCCAAACCAGCGCCAACAGGAAGGCTGGAAAGAAGCCAATCATGGCCCAGTTGTTTGTGATCGCCGCGCCGAAAGCCAGGCAGGCGCGCAGCAACCACGACTCACGCTCTGCGACGCGGAACTCCAGCAAGCAGCGAAGGACGTACGAGAAAAACAACAAGTCGAGCATTTCGCAGCCTGAGCCCCATGGAGGGGGCGGGGAGGAGACGGCGGTTGCGTATTCCCAGAACGTTAGTTGTAAACCGCACACTAGTGCCGCCAACACGGGGGGCAACCAGGCGGCAGGGATCGTAAGGATGCCGGATTGGCCGGATCCCTGTCGTCGCTGTTCGTCGGTGCGGTCATGGGGGAGCAAGGCAACGGAGCGGGCCAGCAGTGCCAAGGATAAAGCTGCGCAAACAGCGGCGAAGGAATTCAGCGCCAGCGGAATGACTTGCGCCGGCAGCCAACGGAACGGGTAAGTGACCAACCAGAATAGAGGTCCATATACTTCCGGCTGCCAGGTCCAACCGGAAACGCTGGCCACCTGTTGCAGACTGCTCAGCGATACCCAGCGATTCAGCGTGATGAGGTAAACAACCAAGGCACCCGCCGCTACCAGCCAAGGCAGGAGTGCGGGGACGAACTTGTCTTTCCGACTGGCTTCAGATTCCATCATCATGCGGCGGGTCAAAGTTGAATCCATACCCACAACATTGGCAAGCCTAGTTTCGATCCGGATGCCGCCTATCGGCTTCGCACGTCCGCCACACATTCCACATGCTGAGTATTCGGAAACATATCCAGAGGCACGACTTGCGCTACTTCAAAGACACCTCCAGCGCACAAAACGTTCAAGTCACGCGCCATCGTGGCCGGGTGACAGGAGACGTAGACAACTTGGGCCGGCCGAACTTGGCGCAGCACCTGCAACATCTCTGCTTGGCAACCTTTGCGCGGGGGATCCAGCAATACTGTGGTTGTCTGGGCGGCAAACCGCACAAGCAGCGCAGGCAGAACATCTTCGGCGGCCCCAGTCACGAATTCGCCATTGGTCAGCCTGTGGGCGATCGCATTTCGATGCGCCGCGCGAACCGCCAGGCGGTCCAGTTCCAAGCCGATGAATGACTCGACCAAGTCACCGAGTTCGATGCTGAAGAAGCCGACGCCGCAGAAGATGTCCAGCAGGTGACGCGCGCCGCTCTTTCGCAGGAGTTCGCGTACTACGTGAACCATGGTGGGCAGCAAAAAGGAGTTGTTCTGGAAGAAGGAATCTGGCGGGACTTCCCAACCCACCGGGGGAATGCGGAGGACTACTTTAATCCCTCCTCTAGGCGGAGGATGCGCGCGAACATACTTGATTTGATCGTTAAGCGCTGGCTCGGCAATCTTACACTCTTCGAGATCCACCACCAACCGGCTGTCCGCACGGATGAAGCCGAGATTGAGACGCTGGTTTGGCTTGTCCCACTGGCTGCGTACCATAATGCGGTTGCGGTAGCCGTGCGGCTTTGGGCACGGGATGACAGGCGCGATCAATCCGGGATCAAGCCGGCCAACGCGTTCGAACAAGTTGGCAATCTGCTTATGCTTGAGCAGCAACTGGACGGGGTAGGCCAGATGTTGATACTGGCAGCCGCCACACTGGCCGAAGAGCGGGCAGATAGGCTCAACCCTGTGCGGGGAACGCCTCACCACGCGCAGCAACTTCGCCCGCGCAAAGCGCTTCCTCAATTCCGTTACTTCCACCTCCACCACCTCGCCGGGAGCCGCGAAGCCAACGAATACGACAAAACCTTGCGCGCGGGCCACCCCTTCGCCACCGAAGGCGATGTCCTCAACCGTTAGGCTTAACCTGTCACCGAGAGAAAGGCTCACACCGAAGGAGGACAACGGATTAACCTTCGTCCCTCTTGATCCTGTAATGTCCGCTGTCGTCCTGCTCAACCAACCCGTGTTCCACCAGTGAAGCCAACGGCGCGTCCACCCAGTGCGGATTCTCTTCGAAGACCTTGCGTTTAAGGGCCTTCCGTGCAATCTCTCTACGCGCCACGTAACAGTCGGCACTCCCCGCGAGAAAGGTCACAATCGCCGATTCCTCATAAGTCATAGTTCATCCTTCGTCTGGTCAACGTCACTGCGCCGACGCAGTTGCGGCCTTGCGGCAAGCCCGGAGACGGTAATGGTTCAGTGCATCCGGTGCAAGTAGAAGCCTCAGAGCGAGGCTGTCTCCACCTCTCGTTGATGCCTTGTCGCAATACGGAGCAGGCACGCTACCCTGTGTTGCTAAGGCTATCTTGAGGACGATGATATCGCGCTTCCCAGTGTTCCTCCTGAACAAGACGCCGATCTGTTCTGCGAATTCCCTGCGATGACTCAGCTTGAAAGCGCGCCTGCGGGGGCGGCGTTCTGCGAGAAGACCAGGTGGTCATTGTCCACGGTCACGAGGATTGGTTCACCCTCGTGGAATATGCCTCGGAGGATCTCCTCGGCCAGCGGGTCTTCGAGAGAGCGTTCGACTGCGCGGCGCATGGGGCGCGCGCCGTACAGCGGATCGTAGCCTTTGGTGACCAGGAACTCCTTCGCCTTGTCATCCAGTTGCAGCACAATGTTCTTGGCTTTGAGCCGCTGCATCACTTTTGTGATCTCCAAATCGAGGATTTGGATTAAATCCGGCTTGGTGAGCGCCCGGAAGACGATGATGTCGTCCAGCCGATTCAGGAACTCCGGCCGGAAAGTCTTCTTGGCCTCGTCCAAGATCTTCTCACGCATCTTCTCGTAGCTGTTCTCGTCGGTTATCGGCGAGAAGCCGAGCGTGGACTGTTTTCGGATCGTGTCAGAGCCAACGTTTGAGGTCATGAGGATAATCGTATTCCGGAAGTTGACCACGCGGCCCACATTGTCGGTCAACTTGCCTTCCTCGAGGATCTGCAACAGCATGTTCCAGACGTCAGGGTGTGCTTTCTCAATTTCATCGAAGAGCACCACCGAGTAGGGCTTGCGGCGCACCTGTTCTGTCAGCTGGCCCCCTTCTTCATAACCAACATAACCGGGGGGAGACCCAATCAAGCGGGAGACGTTGAACTTCTCCATGTATTCGCTCATGTCGAGCTGGACGAGGGCCTTGGAGTCGCCAAATAGCTGCTCCGCGAGGGTCTTGGCGAGCAGGGTCTTGCCGACGCCCGTCGGGCCGAGCAACGCGAAGGTGCCGATGGGCCGGCGGGGATCCTTCAGGTCGGCGCGGGAGCGGCGCAGGGCTTTGCATAAAGATGAAACAGCCTCACGCTGGCCGATAACAACTTTGCCCATTTCGTTTTCGACTTGCAGCAGCCGTTGCATTTCGCCCTGCTCCATTCGTTGGAGTGGAATGCCAGTCCATTTGGAAACCACGTGTAAGATGTCTTCCTCGTCCACCTTGATGCGTTTTTCTTCGCGCGTTGTGCGCCACCCTTTCAGCAGAGCCTCAAGCTTCTCTTTTGCCTGCTTCTCGTTGTCACGCATGGACGCGGCACCTTCGAAGTCCTGGTTTTTTATCGCCCGTTCCTTTTTGGCCTTGATCTCCTCAATCTCGGTCTCGAGCGCTTTAACCTCCGGAGGGCGGGTCATCGTGCTGATGCGAGCCCGGGAGCCGGCCTCGTCCATCACATCTATGGCTTTGTCGGGCAGGTAGCGATCAGTGATGTATCGGTCGGAGAGTCTGACCGAGGCTTCAATCGCCTTGTCGGTGAACTCGGCCTTGTGGTGGTCTTCGTACTTGGGGCGCAGGCCCTTAAGGATCAGGATTGCCTCTTCGATTGAGGGTGCTTCGACTTTGACGGCCTGGAAGCGACGCTCCAACGCGGCGTCCTTCTCGATGTACTTGCGGTACTCGTTAAGCGTGGTGGCGCCAATGCACTGGAGTTCACCCCGGCTAAGGGCTGGCTTGATTATATTCGAGGCGTCCATTGTGCCTTCAGCGGAGCCGGCGCCGACGATGGTGTGCAGTTCGTCAATGAACAGAATGATGTTCTTGGAGCGCCGAATCTCGTCCATGACCGCCTTAATGCGCTCTTCGAACTGGCCGCGGTATTTGGTGCCGGCGACCATCAGGGCCAGGTCGAGTGTAATGACGCGCCGGTCGCGAAGCAGTTCCGGGACGTTGCCGGCGGCGACTTCCTGTGCCAAACCCTCCACAATGGCCGTCTTGCCGACACCCGCCTCGCCGAGCAGCACCGGGTTGTTCTTGGTGCGCCGACACAGGATCTGAATGACCCGCTCGATCTCGCTCTTGCGGCCGATGACGGGGTCCATTTCCCCTTTCCGCGCGATCTCTGTCAAATCGCGGCCGAATGCCTTGAGAGCGGGGGTTTTGATTTCGCCCTTCTTCTCAGGCGCTGGCTTCTCTGGAGCCTCGCTCGGCGTTCCTTCATCCTGGGCTGCGAAGTTGGGATCGAGTTCCTTCAGGATCTCCTGCCGGGTTTGTTCGATATCAACATCGAGGTTCTTGAGGACACGGGCGGCGACGCCGTCGCCCTCGCGGAGCAGGCCAAGCAGAATGTGCTCCGTGCCAACGTAAGTATGATTGAGGGCCTTGGCCTCCTTCTGCGCAAGCGCGAGCACTTTCTTAACCCGCGGAGTGTAGGGAATATTGCCCATCATCTTCTGGTCGGGTCCCGTGCCAACCTGCTTCTCGACTTCCAGGCGGACCGTGTCCAGATCCAGGCCGAGTTTCTGGAGGACGTTGACCGCCACCCCCTGATTCAGCTTGATTAGTCCGAGGAGAAGATGTTCGGTACCAACGAAGTTGTGGTTGAACCGGTCGGCTTCCTTGCGGGCCAGTGCGAGCACCTGTTGTGCGCGCGGGGTGAAGTTGTTCATGGCTTCCTGATCGCTCATATATTACTCATCTCAAAATGCAGTCACTCTGTCGGTTTGTCCAATCCCGTTGCCGGTGGTGCGGGCGGCTGGGCGATGGGGCGGCTGACTGGCCGCAGGCGGTCGCGCAGCATATCAGCGCGCAGCAAGTCACGGTCCTCGGCGGAGAGCTTCTCTGAATGCTGCTTCTGCAGGTGTGCTGGCTGGGTCAAAATGAACAATTCGTCCACCAGGGACCGGTCCACACCGGGGAACTGTTGCGCGTCCACGCCCAGGCGAAGCAGCGACAGCAGGTTCATGGTTTCCTTGGAAGAGATGCTGTGGGCGTTTGCCAGAATTCCGTACGCGCGCCCGATGTGGTTGAATACCATTTTGGGTTTCTTCTCCAATAGGTTGGCGCGGGCGTTTTCCTCGTGCTCGATGATCTGGCTGAGGACTTTTTCGAGGCGCTCGACGATGGCGCTTTCGGGCTCGCCCAAAGTCATCTGGTTGGACACCTGAAAGACATTGCCCAGCGCCTCAGTGCCTTCGCCGTAGAGGCCGCGAACGGCCAAGCCAAGCTTGTTCACCGACTGGATAATCGGGTTGATTTGTTCGGCCAGCACAAGCCCGGGCAAGTGAAGCATGGCGCTGACCCGGATGCCGGTGCCGAGGTTCGTCGGGCAGGCGGTCAAGTAGCCGAGGTTGGGATCGAACGCAAAGGAGAGCTTCTTCTCCAATGCGGAATCCGCCGCATCAATAGTGGCCCACGCGCGGCGCAGTTGGAGGCCGAGGCACAGGGCCTGCATGCGCAGGTGGTCTTCCTCGTTGATCATGAAACAAAGCGTTTCGTCCCGGTTAAGCACCAACCCGCTGCCGGCGCTCTTGGCCGCATGTTCGCGGCTGATGAGATGGCGTTCCACGAGGATCTGCTTGTCCAGGACGGATAGCCGGTCCATGGTCCCGGAGAAAGCGCCTTTCATTTCCGGGAGAGCCTCAATCGTGGGCTGAATGAGATCCAGCACGCGCATTCGTTCCGGCTTCTTCGCCCAGCCCGGGAAAGCGGCATTCTTGAGGTTGCGGGCCAGGCGGACGCGGCTGGACATCACAATCCGGTCATGGGGGCCTTTGCGACGAGCGCTTTCGGCCGGCGGGATAAGGAAGGCGTGGAGGTCCATGTGCGTCAACTAGCGGTCTTCTCAGCGGCCCGGGCCGTGATTTGCTTAATCTCGTCCCGCAGGATGGCCGCCTGCTCGAAATCCTCCGCTTCGATGGCTTTGGCGAGCTTCTTTTGGAGGCTGTTTACGCGGTCGGACAGGTCGCGGGTCTTGCGCAACGATTCAGGCACCTTTCCCACGTGCCTTGTGCCTTTGTGCATTGTCTTCAGCAAGCCTTCCAGTGGCTCCGCAAAGGCCACGTAACATTCCGCGCAGCCCAACCGGCCCGCCTTCTTGAAATCTGCCTGGGTAAAACCACACACGGGGCATTTCAGCCCGGTCTCGCCACCGGCTTGCTCAATCTCCTGCGTGGCGCCCAATCCAAACAGCTCGTCCACGAAACTGAACGCCGTAGGGTCGTTCATTCCCGTGCCCTTGGCACATTCTTCGCACAGGTCCACGTTGTGCTTCTTGTCCCCCGAGATGTTCGTATAGTGGACGGTGGCTTCTCGTTCCTTGCAGATGTTGCACAACATAAATGGCCTAACCGTATATCGGCTCGCCGGACGCTTTCGTCAAGGCATGGTATCGCGTTACCAGATCCTTTGTGATGCGCCCGGGCTTGCCGGTTCCAATGACCCGTCCGTCAAGCTTGACCACTGGCACCACTTCGGCGGCTGTCCCGGTCAAGAAACACTCGTCTGCGTTGAACATGCTGTAGCGGGTCAGGTTGGGTTCACTCACCTTCAGACCCGCTTCTGCCGCCAGTTCCATCACCACCTGTCGGGTAATGCCATGCAACGCGCCGGCCGATAGCGGCGGGGTGAGCAATTCTCTGTCCTTCACGATGAACACATTGTCCCCGGTGCATTCCGCTACGAACCCCTCGGAATTCAGCATGATTGCCTCCTCGGCGCCCCCGTTGTGCGCCTCGATCTTGGCCAGGATGTTGTTCAGGTAGTTTAGGGACTTAATGGCCGGGTTGAGCGCGCTGTGCAGGTTTCGCGTCGTAGGCACAGTAATAATCTCCATGCCCCGTTCGTACAACTCCGGCGGATAGAGCGTTATCTTCCCGGCAATAATGATAACGGAAGGGCGCTTGCACTTATTCGGATTCAGCCCCAATGTTCCGACGCCTCGGGTTACGACCAGGCGGATATATGCGTCACGAAGCCGGTTGCGGCGGACGGTCTCGACGATTGCCTTCATCATCTCGGCGCGGTTCATCGGAACCTTCAGCAGAATGGCCTTTGCCGAACAGAAGAGCCGGTCAATGTGCTCCTTCAGCCTGAACACCCGGCCGTTGTATGCACGGATGCCCTCGAAAATGCCATCCCCGTAGAGCAGGCCATGATCGAAAACCGAGATCTTGGCGTCTCGCTCGTGGAGGTATTTTCCGTCAATGTAGATTTTCATGACTCGTATCAGAAGCACACTACGCAAACCACGCCGCCAAAGCAAGACTTCTCCCCTCTCCCAAACCTCCTCGCCGATGAGCAAAGACGCCGTTGTTGGCTTTGAGGATAGCTGGGTGATGGCTTGTTAGTGCGGTCAGGCTACGGTGTGTATCCCATGGGGAGCGATCCCCATGGGATACACACCGTAGCAGCACCGTGCCGTCACCGTAAAGCCAAGCCAAAGGTGCCGAAATGAGTGGGGAGTAGAGAAAGGAGGCAGTCAGCACTACTGTCCAAAATATGGACAGTGCGCAGGTTTGAGCTTGGTGGGGTCTGTCAGGTGCCGGCTGGGGAGCAATGATGACCTTGCATTCCCTGTGCCTCGGCCATCCGGGTTGTGCGGGCGAATACCACGGTTGGCACTTTTCAGAAGAGAGTGAGAAGCTTCACTTTTCTGTGCTATTTGCGTGACAAGGGAGCTGGCTCAGCTATATTTCGAATCCCTTGGACGACCCTATCGTCTAGCGGTTAGGACACCGCCCTTTCACGGCGGCGGCACGGGTTCGAGTCCCGTTAGGGTCGCCATTTGTGTCCGGGAGTGCTGGTGCCACGGCAGGCCGGCGAACGAGGGGGCGTGTGCGACTTATGCAGGTGCAGTTTTGAGTTGGCCACGCCAGTGAATTCTGATTTTTTGGCATTGTTATGAAGAGTCTCATTTGCAAATTGGTGGCGGGCTTGTTCTTGGTTTCGTTGTTGAGCGCCCCCGCTTATGCCCAGGGCCGCATTGCCACAGTTGATCTGCGCAAGCTCTTCGACAACTACTGGAAGACCAAGCAGGCGGACGCGGTGCTGAAGAACCAGGCTGCTGACGTCGAGAAGGAGTTCAAGACCATGCTCGACGATTTGAAGAAGTCCAAAGAGGACTATCAAACGCTGTTGGCAGAGGCGAACAACCAGACTTACTCCCTCGATGAACGCGAGAGGCGGAAGAAGACAGCCGAGGACAAGCTTAAGCGAATCAAAGAGGAGGAGGATGCCATTACGCAGTATGACCGCCGGGCACGCACCACGCTGGACGAACAAACCAAGCGCATGCGCGGCAGCCTGGTCGAGGAAATCCGCACCGCGATCAAGGGCAAGGCGACAGACGCCGGTTATGCGCTGGTGCTCGACACCGCGTCGGAGGGCGCCAATGGCACCCCGATTGTGCTCTATACGAACAACGAGAACGACATTACCGATGCTGTCCTTGCCCAGATCAATATTGGAGCGCCGGCCGCTGAAGCGCCGAAGTCGGATGAAAAGGCAAGCGGCCTGAACTTGAAGGACGACAAGAAGAAGGATAAGAAGTAACGGCGCTGCTTTTCCAACAGCTCAGCTTTGGCTGAGCCCGCCCGGCGAAAGGGCTGCGCACCACGCATTGGTCCAGCTTCAGATCCGCCACCTTGGCCGCGTTCTCGCCGGGAAACCAATGGTCCGCCTGACCGAGCCGATTGTAGCGCATCTTGCCCCATGCGACCAGGTCGAGCGACTTGGCGAAAGTCCACAGGCGCAGGATTTCCAGCACATTCACCTGGCCGGGCACATCCACGTATGGTGGCAAACCTTCCGGCCAGCGATCGCACCATTCGGCGCCCAGCACTTCTTGCATCTGTTCCCTTAAGCGCGTCTCGATTGGCGCAATCGTCCCGGCGATGCAGTCGTAGTGTTCAAGGGCGCGAACATGCTCATCGATGCCGTGGCCCAAGGCTAAGGCTGGGCCAAAGCCCGGCCAAGAAGAAGATCAGGTTTCTTACCGATCTATGTGGGGTTTTCCTGCTTCACCCACGTCGTGGCGCAATGGGTGAGTTCTGCCGCGCTGGCCAGGTTGAGCTTTTGTTTAATCTGCTCGCGGTAATACTCGATGGTCTTGACGCTCAATTTCAGCACGTGTGCGATTTCCTTCGTCTTCTTCCATTGTCCGATGAGTTGAAAGACTTCCAACTCCCGATCGCTGAGGCCCTCAACGGGGGACTGTTGGATGTTTCTTGGCCCTCGGACCTGCTGCTGCAGCATCTTGGCGGCAAGCGTGTCGCTCACGTAGATGTTCCCACTTAGCACCCGGCGGATGGCTGTAACCACCCGGTCCAGCGCATCCCCCTTCATCAGGTACCCGAGCGCCCCCGCGCGAAACGCGATTTCCGCGTATATGGACTCATCATGCGCGCTCACTACCAGCACCGGCAATCCGGCGTGCTGAGCCTTGATGTTGCGCATTAACTCCAGCCCGCTGCTTTCCTTGAGGGAGATATCGGCGATGACGAGGTCCGGTTTGAGCTTTCCGATGGCGCTGAGCGCATTGGCAGCGTCTTCCTCTTCCCCGCAAACTACCAGGTCGCTCTGCTGGTTCACGAGCTGGGCGATGCCGTAGCGGACTACCGCGTGATCATCTACCAGCAGTATCCGTCTGCGGGTGTCCTTTACTTGATTCTGTTTGGCGTGGGCCATGGTCATCTATCAGTGTGTTCAAGGCGAAGGTTCTCGCATCGGGCATCAACGAAACCGCGAGCAAGCCTCTCCACCCAAGTGCCTCATCCGCCCCGCCCTTTCTGCAACCGGCGTGGACGGCGTGCAATTTCATTAGCAAACCATGCAGGTTATGGGCCAATCTCGCGGTTTTGCCATAAAGCCGCCTTTGCCAGAGTTAGGCCGGCTTGGATTCCGCTGCGTTGCCTCAATTCTGGACAGATGTTGGCAGAGGCTGGGTCAATCTGATTATGCCGCTTTCCGATGTTGGCGCCTTTACGCCATCGTCAGAGGTCGAAGGGGCCGCCTGCTTTTTGGCCGGGACAAATTGTTGTCCGTGCCTTACTTGGGATTGTGGTCTCCGGGAAGCGCGGTGTCCGACTCACTTGACTGGCGCGAATCTGCCCCTAGATTCTCGCCATGTCTTTCGAGGTTCCACCGGACGCCGCGCGGCGATTATTTGACGTAACCACGTGAGGAAGCCATCTATACTGGTCATCTTTCTCACGGTCTTTATTGACCTCATCGGCTTCGGGATCATCGTGCCTCTAATCCCGTCCTACAGCGAGCACCTAGGCGCTCGCGGGATCGTGATCGGCGTCATCTTCGCCTCGTTTTCAATCATGCAGTTCATCTTCTCGCCGATCTGGGGCAGACTGTCTGACCGGCATGGCCGCCGGCCCATACTGCTCATTAGCACCGCGGGCGCGGCCGCCTCTTACGTGCTATTCGCGCGCAGCACCGGCCTTGCGAACCATACCGCCGCCTTGTGGCTGATGGTGGTGTCGCGGATGCTTGCCGGTGTTTGTGGCGGCAACATCACCGTGGCGCAGGCTTATATCGCGGATATCACGACGTCGGCGGAACGCTCGAAGCAGATGGGCCTCATCGGCATGGCGTTCGGGCTGGGATTCATCCTCGGACCCTTTATCGGGGGAGTGAGCCTGCGCCATCTGGGCGACACCGGTCCTGGCTGGGTGGCGGCGGCGCTGTGCGCGGTCAACTTCCTGCTGGCCTTCTTCATTCTTGCGGAGAGCCATCGGCCCGGTGCGGCGCAGGCGGCTGTGCGTCCACACCTTGACCAGTGGGCGCATACGCTTCGTCATCCGAAGGTGGGGTTGCTGGTGGTTGTGTTTTTTCTCGCGACCTTCTGCTTCAGCTGTTTTGAGAGCACGCTCCCCTTGCTCGTCGGCGCCAATTTCCACCTGGACTTCAAGAACGATGCAACTTCGGCCAGCACGGTCGCCTACCTGTTCGTGTATTGCGGGCTGATCGGTGCGGTGGTGCAGGGCGGGGTCATCGGGCGGTTGGTCGAGAAGATGGGCGAGCCCCGGCTCATTGCGTTGAGCCTGGTGCTGACCGCGGGCAGCTTCATGTTGATTCCGTTTCTCGGGGGTGGCTCACAACTGACCTGGCAGGTGCTCATCCAGAAGGACGGCTTGCCCTGGGTGTGGCTCCTGCTGGTGCTTGGTTTGCTGTCGGTTGGCACAAGTCTCACACGCCCGCCGTTGTTCGGCCTGCTCTCGAACCTCACACCCGATCACGAGCAGGGCGCGACCATAGGCGTGGCCCAGGCCGCAGGCAGCCTGGCGCGCATATTTGGGCCTGTGTTCGCGACGGCGCTGCTGGCGTATTCGCCTCCGCTGCCCTATCTGATCTGCGCCGGGGTGCTGCTGGCCACAACCGTCCCGATCCTCCGGCGGTTGTGCGGTGCCGGCCCCAAGGCATCCGGCGGAAGCGATCGATGCTGAACGGGATGCCTGTCTGCGTGCCTGCGCGCAATTGTGCGGTGCAAGCCCGCCAACGCGGCTGCTACATCGCCCACGGCTCGCGCATCTCGCGGCCGAGGAGACGAAAGTTGGCCTCCTCGTCGCAGGGAAAGCGCTCTTTCATCGGGTCCCAAACGAGCTTGCGGTTGAAGTGCAGGGCGATCTCGCTGAGGTGGCAGAGCGTGTCGGATTGAACTGCCTCGTCTATCGGGCAAACAGTTTGGGCGCGGCTCTTGATGCAATCCAGGAAGTTGCGGACGTGGTCGGGGCTGCGGGCGAGTTGGACCTGGAAGGCGTCTTCATTTTCGTCAATGAGGTTCTCGGGTTGGAGATTGATGCCGGCACGGTCAACGTGGACCCAGCCGTCGGTGCCCTCGAAGGCGGTGCCGTGATCGGTGATGCGGCGGTAGCGCTGCTTCCACTCCTGCTCGTGCTCCCAGATGTCGCATGCCGGCGCCTCTGGATTAGGATGATGGGGCGAGCCCTCGAAGCGCAAAGTTACGCCGCTGCCGAATTTCATGTTCACGTTCCAGGCGGTGGCGGTGTCGCAGATGCCTTCCGCGCGGAAGGTGCCGCGCCCCTCCACCTCGATCGGTCCGTGGAGCAACCCGCCGCCGCCCCAGGCGGCGATGTCCATCGGATGAATGCCCCACCCGGCGATAAATCCGACGGCAAAGTCACGAACATGCCACCAGGTCTTCTTCGCGCCCGGGCCGGCAACGAGATTCTCCGTGTGCGGGCGAGATGGCGCCGGGCCGAGCCAGAATTCGTAGTCGAGCCCGGGCAGAACCGGGACGACTTTGGTTGAGCCGCCCGAGGCGCTCGCGGGCCCCCAGGCGTTGATGTGGCGGAGCCGGCCGATGCGGCCGTTGCGGACCAGCGCGCAGGCGAGGCGGAAGATGCGAGAGGAGCGTTGCTGGGTGCCGAATTGAAAGACGCGCCTGGTCCGGTGGACGGCTTTGCGCAGGGCCCAGTCTTCGGTGAGGTTGAGGCCCAGGGGCTTTTCGAGATAGACGTCCTTTCCAGCGCGCACGGCTGCGAGCGCGTTGAGCACATGCCAGTGGTCGGGCGTGGCAATGAGGACGGCGTCAACGTCTTTGCGGGCGAGCAGCTCGCGGAAGTCACCGTAGGTGGCGCAGTTATTATTCTGGTAGTGCTGGTTTACCCGGTCGCGGGCCTGGTTGAGGTGGGTTTGGAAGACATCACAGACCGCGACGACCTGGGCGTCTTTCTGGTTCAGGAAGTTGGTCATGTCCCCTTGGCCTTGCGGTCCGACCCCGATGCAGCCGACGGTTATGCGACCGCCAGGCGCAACTTTGCCGGCCCGGCCGAGGGCAGAAGCGGGCGCGAGCACGGGGAGGGCGGCGGCGGAGAAGGCGAGGGTGGTGGTTTGCTTGAGGAATTGGCGTCGGGTGGAGGAGTTGGTTTGCATGAGAACTGGAGTCTAAAGGCTATACTCGCGGGTCATTTGGCGACGAACTACGCTTGCTGCTCACGGAGATTGGCAGAGAGGCAAAGTAGTGGGAAGGGCAAAATTGACGGGGGCGTAATCCCTGAGTCTGGCAGGGCGCTTTCGCCGAAAGCGCCACCGTTTGGCCGCTTCGGCGAGGCGGCCCCACCCAGCAGGACGGAGGGCTTGCACGGAGGCGCCGTTCCTGCCGGCAAATTGGTTTGAGCGGCCGGTCCGTGCTTGATATATGGTTAGGTATGAAAATGACGCTTGCGGTGTTCGCTGCGGTGCTTGCGGTAGCGCGCACTCCGAGGCGCGCCGCGGCTCGCAGGTGACTGCGGGCCCTGCCCAAACGGTTGCTGCTCTTATGTTCTACAAAGTCATTGCCTGCGAAATCGCCTTCCGCGAACTGTGCCACGCCGCGGCGCGGTCGAAGAACCTCATTGACTTCGATTTCCTGACGCAAGGCTACCACGACATACCCGGCACCGGGCGGACGGAGATTCAGAAGCGAATAGACGCAGCTCCTGCCGGCCGATACGACGCCATCCTGCTCGGCTACGGGCTATGCAGCAACATCCTCACGGGGCTGACCACGGCGCATACCCCGCTGGTGATTCCTCGCGCGCATGACTGCATCACCTTCTTCCTCGGATCGAAGGAGCGCTACCGGGAGTGCTTTGATTCGAAGCCTGGCACCTATTATTACACCTCCGGCTGGCTCGAGTGCGCCAGGCGCCGCGGGCAGCAAGGGCCGATCTGGGGCGGCGCATCCCTGCCGGCCGGCGCCAACACCGGCATCAAGGCGGCCTACGAAGAGTGGGTGAAGAAATATGGCGAGGACCAGGCCAGTTACCTCATGGAGGAGATGAACCGGTGGACGGAATCCTATTCGCACGGGATCCTGATTGACTTCGACTTCGTCAAGCACCTCAGGCTGTGCGAGCAGGTGCAGGAGATCTGCCGGGAGCGCGGCTGGGATTACGAGGAAATCCAGGGCGATTTGGGCTTGTTCCATAAGCTGCTGGAGGGAGAGTGGCCGGAAGCGGACTTCCTAATCGTGCGCCCTGGGCAGAAGGTGATTGCCGCCAACGACGAGCGGGTGATCGGCGTTCAATCCGCCGGCCCATAGCGCGGAATCCAACCTGACCAGGTTCGGCTGGAATTGTCTCGCCTGGCTGGTGGGCTGAGGACACTCGCCGCCAGCCGGGTATAACCGGCCACACCCACGGACTGCCGCCCCACCCCCATTGGCTCCGCCCGTCCCCCGCGCCCAAGCCAATTACGGCTATGAGACGGTGCCAATGCGGCGGGACTACGGTGTGGTTCCCATGGGGGTCGGTCCCCATGGGAACCACACCGGGGTATAACGGGTGTCACAGCGTTGTCACACCGGGGCGGCTGCCCGGATTTGACCTGGCTGGGGTGGAACAGCCGTCTTGTTCAGGCGGGGCATTATCACGTGACTTTGCCTTATTGGAGGGGGAAACAGGCCGGAATACTCGCAATTCTGCACCTGAAGGCAGGTGGCATAGGTTATGCATTTCTCACAAATACGAGCGCGGAAGTAAATATGAAACTGATAGTAATAGTCTTCTTCGCACTGCTGGCGGTCGGTTGTCAAACGCCCCAAACTACCCCGCGTCCTATTGCGTATTCAGGAGGCGACGGGTCGTCGCGCGAGCAGGCGGTCGTCATCAGCGATATGGACTGCCGAGAGGCGGGCACCCTGGCAGAGATGCTGTGGCTGACGAGGAACTATCCGGGATACCGCGAGGCGAGCCAAACGGCGCTGAATACGGCCAGCAGGAAGTATGACGTGGTTGAATTTGCCACGGCCGAGGGCCAGTCAAAGAAGGTCTATTTCGACACAACCGAGTGCACCGACAGGTGATTTGCACCTCCAGTGCGGCGTTCCGATCCCGGGCTATTCGCTCTGGATGCAGTAGAAGCAGGGGGCGGGCGTGTTTGCGACCGGGAGCGGGTCGAACGTGCCGGGAGTGACAAAGTTGGTTGCGACGCGCGGCCAGCTACCCGGTGCGTCGCTGAGGCTGGTGGACTGGCGCAAGACAAACCGCGCTCCCACGCCGCCGGTATAGGTTAACGAGGTGCCACGGAAATCGGTGATCCGCACCGGCGCCGGGTTTGTGGATGCCGAGATCAGGGTGAACTTCACACAATCCGCGTATTGTTTCAGGGAGTTGGCTGGATCAGTGCCGCTGACGTAATGGAACTCGATTTGCGGGTTGAGGACGCCGGCAGTGTTGGTGAGCCAGCAGACAACGCCCCACTTGTCCACTGAGTTGGCCGCCTGGAATGCAGTGGTGTTGGTTTCGGAACCGCCGCCGCCCGACAGGCCGCCGATGGCGCAGTTGGTGGAACAGACACCGAAGATGCTGTCCTCGGCGACCTGGAAATTGGGCTGAGTCACCGCGACCTCATAAACCGAGCCAACCCCGTCGTTGCAGGCGGTGCAAACGACTCCGAATCCCTCGCCCGGTGCCATTGCCTGAAGGGTATGCATATAGCTGCCGGCGCGCGACGGCGTGCCCGCCGCGGCGCTCTTCTGGGTGCGCCCGGCAGGGCGCACTGACTAGTTGGTTAGAGTCCAATGCACACCCG